>JBDQKN010000124.1:0-6170 GCA_040263235.1 Ilumatobacteraceae bacterium | reverse complement strand
GTCTGAGGACGCTCGGGCAGAACTTCCTGCAATTCGAGCACGGCCAGAACGTTGTTCGCCAAACGCAGCGGCTCCGTGATGTCGCCGGGCTTCATCGGGAGGATGACTTCATTGAGGTATGTCGATACGCTGCCGACACCGGTGATGAGACCACCGTCAATCGCAACCCAACCATTGGACAACTCGGTCCGCGCGGGGTCGCATGTCGCCACGAGTCTCGCCGAATGAACGACGAGATCGTGAGTGGTCGCGTTCACCGGGCTCAGTCGTCGATAGCAGCCAACTCGCTGCCCTCGTGGCGGATCTCACCGTCACGCTGTAAGAAGGCACCGATGATGGCGCTCGCCACCCCGCCACTGATGCCAATGAGCACAGGGAAGAGGGCGAGGAGGACGACGATCGCAACGGCTCCGGCCATGGGAGAGAGCCTACCGCGTGGCTCCCGATCGGGTCAGACCGGCCGGTAAGCCCAGGCCTCAACCTCAACAGCCCCATTGAATGGAAGGGCTGCTACGCCGATCGTGGATCGGGCGGGTCGGTGCTCGCCAAAGGCTGCCACATAGGCATCGTTGAACTCACTGAAGGTCGCCATGTCGGTGAGAAAGCACATGGTCTTAACCACATCGCCGAGCGAGGCTCCCATCTCTGTCAGCCGCGCCTCGAGGTTCGCCACCGCTTGGGTCGTCTGCGCGGACACCCCGTTTGCGAGTGATCCATCGACCATGCCGAGTTGGCCGCTGACAATGATGAAGTCTCCAGCTCGTACCGCGGGGGTGTAAGGACCGACTGCTGCGCTCATGGGCGCATGCTAGGGCGTGGCACCCCGCTGTGAGGCGAGCCGTGCCTCGAGGGCCAAGAACTCATCCCACCTGCCCTCGGCGAGCAGACGCGCCTGTTGTGGCCAGCTGGTTGGTTCATGCATCCCAAACCGCGGTCCGGCATCAGCCAGCATCGATCGGAGGACGGCAACGTCGGTTGTTGCGAGATCCAACCATGTTCTGATGCCGAGGCCATGGCAGAGCCGCTCGATGGCCGGTCCGATCCCGTTCACCGCACGCAGATCGTCGAGGGTCAGGCGGCGGCCGAGCACCACGGCGGCGACCTCTAAATCGGGGACATTCTCGATCTCAGGTTCGACCGGGGTTTCGATAGGACGGTCGGCAGCCGACCGCAGGCGCTCAATCTCGGCCTTCAATCCATCTCGTTCCTCTGCAGCGCGCTCGAGATTGCTGGCTCGTTCTCGCAGCGAGGAAATCTCAGCATCCGATTCGGCCTGCTGACGGCGGCGCGCCCGACTCACCTGGCGATTCGCCGTTGCACTCCGCAGCACCCACCCGGCCACCAGACCCAGGGCGAGCGCTACCAGATACCAAACGATCCCAATTGCGAGGGTGTAGATCATCGTGCGGTCATCCTCCCACGAGCACGAACTCAACTCGGCGACTTCGTTCGGCATCTTCGATTCCGTCGATGATGATCGGTTCGGCCGACCCGATTCCTTGGGCGGTGAGCCGACCGGGGTCGATATCGAGGTTGATCAGTGCCGCCACCACTGCTTCGGCACGAGCAGCGCTGAGGGTCAGGTTTGATGCCGGGACACCAGCGCCATCGGTGTGGCCCCGAACAATCATGTCGAGTTCGGGGTTGCGCGCAGCGATCGTCGCAATCTGCTCCAACACGACATCGGTACCCGCAACTATTCGAGCACTGCCCGATTCGAAGGCGATCGGTTCAGACGACACGAGTTCGGAGATGACATCGTTGAGACGGTCGAGTTCTGCTTGAGTCATGGGTGGACGAGGGGTGATCGTCACCTGGGCGTCAAGAACGCGGGCCAGTGCCTCAACAGCCTGGGCACTGCCCTCGTCTGCATGTGTGCCAACGAGAGTGATCCCCTCGTCGTTGACGATAAGCGTGGCGGTTTCAAGCAAGGTGACCACACCTCGGATCAACCGCTCCACACCTCCGACAGTGCCAACCGTGATGGTGACGCCCTCCTGCGGTGTGAGCGACGTCGTTACCGGGAGCGCACTCGCCTCAGCCGCCATACGGAACCTCGTGGTTGCAGCAGAATCAGCAAGGGAACCGCTGAGAGTCACAGAATCAAGCGCAAGATCAAGCCTGAACGTGGGCACGATGCCGATCTCACCGGTCGAGAGCACCGTGTCGATGAGCCAGATTGAACTGCTTCCGACATCGACGTCGTCGATCAGTCGCGCGCTGCCGTCGATGATGATGTTGTCACCATCTGGGCGAACCCTGTCACTGTCGACTGCGTCGAGAAGGTGCCGGTCGATAAGGGCATCAAGGGTGACCGGGTCAGCGAGCAGGTCGGCGAGCAGGTCGGCGCCGAGCATGTCGAATGCACCATCGACCGGGGCCAACAAGATGATGGGGCCGGGTTCGCCGATGATTCTTCCCGAAGACTCGACGATTCGGGCGATGGTGGTGAGTTCAGGATCAGAGGCCAATTGGTCGACGATCCGATCGCCCTCTGTTCCGGGTTCGGCAATGGTCGTGGTCGTCGTCGTGGTCGACGGCGCGGACGTCGGCGAGGTAGAACTCGACGCCGGCCCAGTAGTGGTGGTCGTCGTGGCAATGGTGGCGGGAACGGGGAGGTTTGGATCGACCGTTGGGGCTCTCAGAACTCGACAGGTTCGATCAGCGGTGATGGTCCGCACGCCGTGAATCTCTTCGAGCGTCTCAACGAGGCTCGCCGGGTAGTCGAGCGGTGTCACACAGAACACCGTTCCGTCCTGCCCGTCGAAACTCACACCATTGACAGATGGCTCAGCTCCAATTGCTGCCGCCAAGACGCGACCTTCAAGGTCGTTCTCTACGGCGTTGAGATACAGCGGTGCCCCAGCCACGAGTGCCACTACTGCGATGACCCCGATGAGAACGGGGAATCGACGGCCGGGGGTTGGGCTCAGGAGAAGCTCTGGCCGCAGCCGCAGGTGCGGCTGGCATTCGGATTGGTAATTGCGAAGCCGGACTGATCGAGGCCGTCTTTGTAATCAAGGGTTGCACCCTCAAGAAGTTGTGCCGAGGCGGGGTCGACAACGACCTTCACGAGTTTGGTGTCGCCACCGAATGTTGCCTCTTGGTCGTCGACCGCGATGTCTCCGTCGAAGAACATCTCGTAGGAGAATCCACTACACCCGCCGGGTCGAACCGCAACGCGCAGAGCGAGTTCGGCGGATCCCTCGGCGTCGAGGAGTTCTCTGACCTTGTTGGCAGCGGTCTCGGTGAGTGTGATCACGGTGACATTCCTCCTATGGCGATAGTGGAAATGTTAGCCACACGGCGACCGTCAGGCCACCCCTCGGTAGGATTCACGCATGGACGACGGCATCACCATGTCGCCGGCACCCGCTGCTCCAACAGTTGAGGTGGTCACCGATGCTCTTCGCTCGGTGGTCGACCCAGAGCTGGGAAGCGATGTTGTTTCGTTGGGGATGATCTCGTCGGTAGACGTGGCCGACGACGGATCAGTGGTTGTTGGGGTGAAACTCACCATCGGTGGGTGCCCACTGCGAGCCGAGATCAAGCGGTCGATTGAGGAGAGAATCGGAGTGCATCCCGGTGTGACCTCGGTTTCGATCGCCTGGGGCGAGATGACATCCGAGGAACGTACGGCCGCGATGTCAACGGCCCGGTGGAATGCCCGAGAGCGTGCACCCGAAACGGCAATCGGCGAGCGTTGTCAAGTAGTGGCGGTCGCCAGCGGTAAAGGTGGGGTCGGGAAGAGTTCCGTGACGGTGAACCTCGCCGCAGGGCTTGCTGCAGCAGGGCACACCGTTGGCGTTCTCGATGCCGATATCTGGGGATTCAGCGTCCCTCGGCTCCTTGGGGTCGACTCTCCGCTCGAGGCAACTGAAGTCGACGGCCGGCCCCGAATCACACCGAATCGGCTACCTGTCGGTGGGGGTGTGATCGAAGTGGTGTCGACTGGCTTCCTCGTTGAAGAATCGACTGCCCTCATGTGGCGTGGGCTCATGCTCACCAAGGCGGTCGAGCAGTTCCTTCGCGATGTTGCATGGGGCGATCTCGACTATCTACTGATCGACATGCCCCCCGGCACAGGCGACGTGCAGATGGGTCTGGCTCGGTTATTGCCCCGCACCTCGATGGTGGTGATTACCACCCCAGCCCTTGCGGCTCAGCGGGTAGCACAGCGGGCAGCCGATATGGCCAAGCGCTCGTTCCTGCCTGTCGTCGGTGTGATCGAGAACATGTCAGGGTTCATCTGCGCCCACGGGGAGCATCACGCCGTATTCGGCAGCGGTGGCGGACAGGCTCTCGCCGATGCGGTCGGCGCACCGCTTCTCGGATCAATCCCGATCGAGGCTGATCTCGCGGCCGGTGGTGATGCCGGTCGACCGGTCATTCTCGACAGTGACGGGCCCGCAGCGATGGCTCTCCGAGAGATCGTCGAACGGCTCCGGTCTGAAGTGATGCCTGCAGTGCCGTCCACCGAAGGAATCGATATGGCGGGGTGCTCGGCTCGGTTGCTTGCTGCGGTTGAATCGGCGCTCGCTGATGCCGACGCCGAGCACTGACTCAGCGGAATCGTTTGAACACGAATTCCGGGAGCGGGACGCTGTCGTAGTCGCCGTCTGTTGGCATTGCGATGCCAGTGACGTTGCCTTCAGCGTCGGTGCGCATACGGGGAAGGATCGGCGACGGAATTCCCAGGTCCTCAGCGCCAACGAGGGCATCGTCGGCATCGCCATAGGAGCCGAGCCATTCAAGGTTGGCAACTGTCGGAGGGAACATCTGCAGTTCCCCGGCACGCCAACGGTCGAGTGCATCGGTGGGTCGAACCCACAGGCTGTCGATGGTCTCTCCGCCGTCGTGGAGCGGTTCCTGAGCCTCAGGGGCGCGGGCAAGCAGGAACCGCGTGTCGAATCGACGCCCCTCGCCCATTGGGGTGATCCAGTGGGCGACAAACCCGATCGCGTCGGTGACGAGCCGCAGATCGTGTTCCCGGCAGAGGTCGGCCAGAGAACGGTCACCACTGTGGATTGCGCGACGTGCGTCGGCCATCGGACCAGCGATCTCGCTGTCAAAGCGGATCATCTCAGATGAGTCGGCGCGGCGTGCCAGTAGCACTCCTGCCTCTTCGAAGCTCTCCCGGATAGCGGCCACAAGCCAGGCAAGCCCACCGCGCTCAAGCCCGAGTCGAGCCGAAGCCCCGTCGTCGTCAAGGCCATCGCAGATGGGCTCGAGGTCCTCGGCATGATCAGCCCCGTCGACCTTGCCACCTGGGAACACGTATTGCCCACCCGCGAAGGCAGCAGACAGGGTCCGCCGGAGCATGAACACCTCGGGCCCGCTATCGCCGTCGCGCACGAGCATCACGGTGGCGGCGGGACGCACCGGAACCTCGGCGGCGCGTTGGCGCTGCTCTGGGGTTGAGCCGGATGTCGTGTCGGACGTCATGTGCCGACGGTATCCGAGTGGGTCTACCGTGGCCGATATGGGAACCAATGGGATACCCCCGTGTGATCCTTCGTCAATCCTCGATCACGTGGTGGACGGCACTGATCTGATCGTTCCCCTCGCCAATGGCGAGCCAACGCTGCTGCTCGACACACTCGAAGCAGCGCTCGCCGGAGGAAGCACCCTCAACGGCCTGCGGGTGCACCAAATGCACGCTCTTCATGATCGCCCGTACTTGTCAGGTGCATTCGGCAACCAGATGCATCACGTGGCGTACTTCCTCTCACACGTCACCCGAACCCACTACGGAGCGGGCACCGTCGATCTGGTGCCGAGCCATTTCTCCGAGGTCTACGACATCATGAAGTGGCGAACTCGTGACCCGTTGGTGGTGGCCGCGGCATCGCCTCCGGATCGACACGGTTACTTCTCGCTCGGAGTCTCGGCTGACTACGTGTCGAGTTTCATCGGACGGGCTCGCTTCCTTCTCGAGGTCACGAACGAGATGCCACGAACCTTCGGACGGAACCAGCTCCATTCCTCTCAGATCGTTGGGTGGTGCCGTAGCGATCGCCCATTGGTGCAGGTGCCACCGCGGACCCCCGACGAGATCGACCATCGGATCGCGTCATACGTGGCCGAACGGGTGCCCAACGGCGCAACCCTTCAGACCGGGATCGGTGCGATTCCGAATGCGATCATGTCGGCCCTCGGCGAACATCGGG
>JBDQKN010000123.1:0-6188 GCA_040263235.1 Ilumatobacteraceae bacterium | reverse complement strand
GAGTGGTTTGTCGATCGCCGGTCTCTGTTCGTGCAACTGCTCGGGCGCATCGGCACCGGCGTTGGTGATCGTGTGACTCACAATCGGGCAACGATGCAGGCCACCGTGGACGCCCTCGCAGCAGCGGGTACGTCAGGCTGAGACCGTCGCCGTTGCCAAGAGCTCGATTGCGAGGTTATTCCTCGGGCCGTTGTAGGTGAGAGCGAACCTTCTCGAAGACTGCACCGAGTGTCTGAATCTCGGTCTCTGAGAGCAGGTCGATGAAATGCGCACGGACGCTCGAAACGTGGTCGGGGACGGCCCGTTTGAGCATTTCCAGGCCGTGCTCTGTCAGCACTGCACTCGTCACTCGCCGGTCGTCCGATGACTGTTCACGGCGCACTGCACCCTCGTGTTCGAGCCCATCGAGCCTTCTTGTCATTCCCGAAGGAGAGAGCCGCAGGCGAGCAGCGAGAACGCTGAGGCGCATCGACTGTTCCTCAGCCTCGGACAACCAAGCAAGGAGCTCGTAGTCGCCGAGGGTCAGGCCATGGTCAGCGAGATCCGATTCGAACGCGGCTGCCAGCGGCACCACGGTCTCGATATACCCCCGCCATGCAGCCATCTCATCGGGGCTGAGCCAACGCGGTGTCGTCACGACCTCATGGTACGCGACTTCAGCCGCCACTCACCGGGGTGCGCCCGGGTCTGCGACTCGAACGGCGAGAGCGACGTCGCGCCCCAGTCTCGGCAGGTTCCCACCGGAAGTTTCGGCGAGCGATGAGCACACCGATGATTCCCCATGCCGCCACATAGAGCAGCGCACCAAGATCGATCCCCGGTGACGCCACCGTTGGGTTCAACGTGTCTTGGAATGCGTTGACAAAGGGCTTCAGCGGGAAGATGTCACCGATGATTTCCAGCCAACGCGGCGGGTCGTCGAGGGGAATGAACACATCTGAAACAAAGGCCAAGGGGAGGATCGTTGCATTGGCTGCCGCTGGCGCTGATTCGGCGTCTGGGACAAATCCGGCCATCGCGAGTCCGAGCATGGCGAACGCCAGCACACCAACGCCGAACGTCAGCATCATCGCTGGAACCTTTGCCACATCGATCGACAAGTCGTAGAAGACGACACCGATCAGAAGCTGCAGGACTACCCCGAGCAGCGCGATCACCAACGCCGAGGTGACCCAACCAGCGAGATATGCCCCGAGCGAGACTGGTGTGGAACGCCAACGCTTCAGAATGCCCTCATCTCGTCGAATCGGCACCACGTTCACGAGGTTTGTGTACGTGGCTGACACGGCGGTAAAAGCGGCAAGGCCACCGGTGTAGAACTGCTGCACAGGCCACGAGCCAGATGCCGTCTCAACGGTGCCACCTCCAAACAAGGCATTGAAGAGCACAAGCATCACCGTGGGGAGTCCGAGCGTGAAGAACATGCCAACACGGCTGCGGGTGAATGTCACAAACTGATAGCGCGTCTGGGTTGCCCACTGGCTCCACACTGACCTGAAGTCACTCATGGTTGGCCCCATCTCCAATCGAGAGGAACACATCTTCAAGCGACGGTCGCCGCACTGACAAGTTTGGCAGTTCGACCCCATGTGCAGCAGCTCGCGTCGTGATGCCAGCGAGGAGTTCCGTCGGTCGGTCGGTTTCTATTCGGATGGTGCCATCATCTCGCTCAACATCGGGCGGTAGGGCCAACACGGCCTCGTCGACACCATCGGGGAGATCGAACGAGACGGTGGTGAGCGGAGACATCGACATCAACTCGTCGGGGGTTCCCTCGGTCACGAGGCGTCCACCGACGAGCACCCCAACCCGGTCGGCCAGGTGTTCTGCCTCGTCGAGATAGTGCGTTGTGAGCAGAACTGTCACACCACCTGCTCCCAACCGTTGGATGAGTTCCCACGACTGGCGGCGTGCCACAGGGTCGAATCCAGTGGTCGGTTCGTCGAGGAACAACACGTCGGGATTTCCAATGATGCCGAGTGCAAGATCGAGCCGGCGGCGCTGTCCGCCGGAGAGTGAGCCGACGCGAGCGTCGGCTTTCTCGATCAAGCCCACCATCTCGATGACCTCGTCAACGGGCCTCGGTGCCGAGTAGCAGGAGCCGTACACGTTCATGCTCTCGCGCACGGTGAGTTCTCGCTCAACGGCCGATGACTGAAGCACGATGCCAATTCGGTCCCGAAACTCCCTACCAGCCGTAGCTGGATTCATGCCGAGCACGCGTACCGAGCCACTCGTGGCGGCTCGATGGCCCTCGAGGATCTCGATGATCGTGGTCTTACCCGCACCGTTGTGGCCGAGCAGGCCATAGACCTCGCCCGGGTCAATCGATAGCGACACCGAGTCGACGGCACGGTTGGAGCCGTACTCCCTGACGAGACCGGAGACCTCGATGGTGGGCACGACTTCACCATAGCGACAGTGCGACAACCCGCGGAATCCACCGATCCGGTCCAACTTCGATTCGTCGGCTCCGTCGATCTACGGTCGGCAGAACAGGTTGCGAGGCCGATCTCGGCCTGCTCGAGGAAGGGGATCTCAGATGGTCTACGAGTTGAAAGATCAGGACGTCACGCCACCAACGCCAGCGCCCGCCGATCAACGATCGGTTCGAGGGGATGCCGCAGGGGCGCTCGGTATCGCTGTGCTCACCATTGCGCTCATTGCGCTGATCATCGGCGTACAGATCCTCTGACCACCCGCACCGGACGGTGCGTGGAACTCACTCCGGACGCGAAAGAGCCCGGCTCGACCACCTCGAACGGTGGTCGAGCCGGGCTCGTTTTCGTCAGATCACTCTGGGGCGATGCCCATGGCGAGGTCACCCACGTCGACGAAGTTGTTGTCGAGCGGGATTACCGAACCGTTGGAGAGCTGGCTGTACACGACGCTGCGGTTGAACAGTCGGGTGTAGCCGGGCAGGCCGTCAGTCCACTCTTGGGTGAAGTCAAGGACGGGCACCATGCCACCGAGATCAAGGGCGGTTGTGGCGCTGGCCGCCTGGAAGAAGGATGAGGCTGTGACCTCTCCCTCGATACCCGAGGCGATCTGGGCGAAGCCCATGTAGGCAGCCCATGTACCCATTCCGCCGAGGCTGTTGTAGTCGTTTGCAACCTGATCGATGTTGTTCGCATCGAGAGTGGCGCGGTATTCATCCCACGGCTCGCTTGCAATGTCGGGGTACATACCCGAGATGATGTTGCCATCGGTCACTTCCTCAGCGCCCTTAGCTGAGATGTTGTTGAGGTTGCCCTGGTTGCCGTACTGCTTGATGTCGCTGCCCGACTGCTGAAGGGCAGTGTTCCAGGTGAGGAACGGGGTCTCTGACAGAACGACGACCATGCAGTCGGCGTCGCTGGTGGCCCGTGCAACCTCTGCTGAGTAGTCCTGTGCGATGGTTGGCGGGATGATGACATCACCGAACTCGCGGCCGTAGGCGGCCATGGCGTTCTCCATCGGCGGACGGAAGATGGCGTCTGCCCCTTCGGCAATGACGGCGTTGATCGACTCACAGCCGTCTTCGACAGCCTTCTTCACCTCACCAACGGCGTACATCGGCTGGTTGCCGATCGGGAACGAGTGAGGCGATGTGAGCTCTGAGGGCGAGATCGGGCAGCATGCGCCGAACCAGGTGATGTCTGATTCGGAGATCACGGGCACGATCGACTCAGCAAAATAGGTGAACGAGCCGACCACTGAGACGACCCCTTCAGAGACAGCGTCGCGAGCACATGTGGCTGCGATCGCCGGGTCGAATTGCTCGTCACAGACGATGACTTCTAGCGGTCGACCGTTGATGCCGCCGTTCGAGTTGATGTAGTCAGCGGCGATCTCGGCGGTGATGGCGATGTTCTCGTAGGTCGGGCCATTTGCGTTGAGCGTCGTTACGGTCATCAACTTGATCGGATCGCCGGTCGGTGCTTCCGCAGCCGGCTCCTCAGCGACGGTAGTGGTCGCCTCCGATTCTGCGGCTGGTTCCTCGGCTGCGTCGTCTCCACCGCACGCGGTAACGACGAATCCGAACGCTGCGACGAGAGCGACTCCGCGTCGCCACGTCGTCATCTTTTTGCCAGAACTCATTCTGTCCCCCTGTTTGAAAGTTGCGGCAAGTCCGTAGTGACCACCGCCGATCGGCACTCTAGGCACAGAGCCGCTCCGACTCCGTGTCGGAGACTGACAGGTCATAAGGTCCGCTCCGACTCCGTGTCAGAGACTGACAGGTCATAAGGTCCGATCCGTACCGAGGCCAGAGGGCCCAAACCGACGGCACGGGGGTGCGGTCGTGTTGAGAAACAGGGGGACTGATGAACGAAGTCGTGCGGTTCGCATTGCTGGGGCTCGGGGTTGGCGCGCTCTACGCGTTCGCGTCACAGGGCCTCATCATCATCTTCCGCGGGACAGGGGTGCTCAACTTCTCGCTCGGCGCCACTGGCATCGCCGGCGTGTTCCTGCAGTACGAACTCCAGTATGAGCACGGCCACAACTTCTGGGTTGCATCCCTCTTTGGCGTGCTCCTGTCGACGGTGCTCGGCGTACTTACCCACTGGGTGGTGCTACGACCACTCCAGCGCAAGCGGGCGAGCAACCTGATTCAGTTGCTCGCAACTCTCGGTGTGCTGATCACCGTTCAGGCCGGCGTCGTCATCAGATACGGCTCAAAGCCGCGACAGGTTCCGAGTCAGTTGCCAGTCAACCGCATCACGCTCTACGGCGATGTGAGCATCACGGTCGACCGTCTCATCCTCCTGGCCATCGGCTCAGCATCAGCGTTCATCCTGTGGCTGGTCTACCGGTCCTCAACGTTTGGTATCGAGACCGAGGCCGTGTCGGAAAGCGAGCGATCCGCAGCAGCGGTTGGTGTCTCCCCGAACAAGGTCGCCGTTCTGAACTGGGGCCTTGGTTCTGCGGCCGCTTGTGTCGGTGGCATTCTCGTCGTTCGGGTGATGTCGCTTCTGGTGACAGCAATGACGTCGCTGGTTCTCGCTGGTCTGGCTGCAGCCCTCGTCGCCGATTTCAAATCCTTCCCGATCGCAACGGCGATGGGGTACGTCCTCGGAATGGGCCAGACCCTCGTCGGACGGTTCTGGGACCAGCAGGGTGCCGGGCAGTCACTGCCCTTTCTCATCATCATCGTGATGCTCGTCGCTCGAGGGCGGTCAATTCC
Organism: Ilumatobacteraceae bacterium; assembly: GCA_040263235.1. GTDB lineage: Bacteria > Actinomycetota > Acidimicrobiia > Acidimicrobiales > Ilumatobacteraceae > Casp-actino5. Next base: position 1,024 of record JBDQKN010000123.1, on the reverse strand, counting down.
GACACGTGACCACTTCCTACGACGCCTCCCAGCGGTCGGGAATGGTCGGATGTCATGGGATTGGACGATCTTCCTTGCCGGTGCGGTCGTGTTCCTCATGCTCACCAAGGACACGAAATGGATTGACGCCCTCACCGTCACCCTGTGTGCATCGATCGTGCTGCTGTCGATCGTCGTGGTCACCGGGTATGCCGGGCAGCTTTCCTTGGCGCAGTACGCGATGGCCGGTTTCGGTGCGTGGGTGGCCGGACGGCTCGTCGCTGTGTACCACATACCGTTCCTCGTCGGCCTTCTCGCTGGGGTGGTTGCTGCTGTCCCGCTTGGGATGCTCTTTGCACTTCCGGCCGTGCGAACACGCGGCATCAACTTGGCCATCGTCACACTCGGGCTCGGCACAGCAATCGAGTTGATGCTGTTCAACAACGGGAACTTCACCGGCGGGATCCACGGCACCCCTGTCGGCAACCCAAGTCTGTTCGGATTCGAGATCAGCTCGATCCGCTACCCCGCCCGCTACGGCATCTTCGTACTCGGCATGGCGCTGTTCGCCGTGGTGATCGTTGCCAATGTGCGCCGGGGCCGCAGCGGGCGGCGACTCATCGCTGTTCGTACCAATGAGCGGGCCGCGGCGGCGTTGGGTATCAATACCGTGGCCGCGAAGCTGTTCGCCTTCGCCCTCGCCTCGGCACTTGCCGCCCTCGGTGGGATCCTGCTCGCCTTCCGGCTCACGTCGGTGAGTTACCAGTCGTTCACCAACTTCACCTCTATCACCTATGCCGGATTGTCGCTGGTCGGTGGGGTCGGTCACATCCTTGGCGCCTTTGTGGGGGCGATGATGGCGACGGCCGGATTCAACCAGGAAGTGATGGAGTCGACCTGGAACGGTGTCGGCGAATATGTGCAACTGATCAGCGGCATCGCGATTCTGCTGGTGGTGCTCTACAACCCCGATGGTGTCGCCGCCGAATGGGCTCGCTCCTACCGCCATATGAAACGAACGAAGAAGTTTGGTGAGTCGTACTTC
>JBDQKN010000122.1:0-6312 GCA_040263235.1 Ilumatobacteraceae bacterium | reverse complement strand
CTTCCGCCCGTACATCGACTTCTCCACCCACACACCGAACGACTCCGCCACGGCGTGGTCCTCGTCAGCGAGGAGCGTGAAGCCGAGGGAATACTTCTCGTCGAACTTCGCAAGTTTCGACGGCTTGTCTGGACTGATGCCGATGATGATCGTGTCGCCGATCTGCCCGGCAACATCACGTAGGCCGCACGACTGAGTGGTGCATCCAGGGGTGTCTGCCTTCGGGTAGAAGTAGATCAACACCTTCCGCCCAGCCATTGCCGAGACGTCAACAGTCGTTTCGCGCTGATCAGGCAGGATGATCGAGGGAGCTTGAGAACCTATCGTCGTCATACAGACGACCCTAGGCGAGGCCGAGGCTCAGTGACCGCCCGAAAACGATCCGAGGGTGACGGCTCCCGTGAGGGAACGCCATTGCGCTGGATACAGCGTCGTGATCTGAGCCGGAGTCGCTCGCAGGGTCGACTCTGGAACCATGTCGACGATGAACCTGGCAGCGGCGTAGTGGTGGCCTACATCGGCCACTCCAGCGAACAGGCGTCGCCGCGCGACAACAAGATCCTCGGGAGGAACCGGGTCGAACCATCCCCAGATCGTGAATGCGATCGTCAGATCGTGAACGACCGGAGCACGGCTGAACATCGACGCTCGGCGGAGCGCGATTCCGAGCGACCCGCCGACAGCATCATCAACTGATTCGCCATCGGTCACGCGCACGCGATCACGAAGCCGAGCGGCAATCGTGAGGGCGAATCCCTGATCGGGACCCTGCGACCCGAGACGTGGACCCTCTGGCTGCAGTCCATCGATTTCTGCAGGGCGGTCGGGCTGCCATGCGCCGGGCACCACCTCTGGAGAGGTGTAATAACGACGGGAACGGCGACCCGAGGGGGCGAAACGTGGAGCAGCCATGTGTCAGTTCTAGCCGCGCAGCAGTCCATAGACGATGCTCTCCTCAAGAGCCCGCCATGACGCCTCAATGATATTCGGGCTCACACCGATGGTGGTCCAGTCGCTGCTCCCATCAGTTGCTGTGAGCAGCACCCGAGTTACTGCCCCGGTTGCTTCACCCCCATCGAGGATTCGCACCTTGTAATCGGTCAGGTGGACCTTTGACACCTGAGGGTAGGCCTGGCCGACCGCACGCCGAAGCGCTGAATCGATCGCGTTCACCGGACCATTACCTTCGGCGGTGTGGACGTGGCGTTCATCGCCAACCCATACCTTGACGGTCGCCTCGGTGCTGAACGGACCGTCAGCGTGCTCATCGGTGATGACACGCATCGACTCGATTCTGAAAAAGTCCTGCTCCCAGCCACCAGCCCGACGCATCAACAACTCGAGAGATGCATCGGCTGCCTCGAATTGGTAGCCCTCATGTTCGAGCCGCTTCAGGTCATCGATGACCTGGTTGACAGCGGGGCCGTCGAGGTCGATGCCGATCTCCTCAGCCTTGATCTGGATCGTGGCACGCCCTGCCATCTCAGAGACCACAAACCGGGTGCCATTGCCCACCGCTTCAGGATTGACGTGCTCATAGGCATCTCGTGCCCGCTTGATCGCGCTGACGTGAAGGCCGGCTTTGTGCGCGAATGCCGACGATCCGACATAGGGGGCCTGCGGATTCACTGCACGGTTCAATGTCTCAGCGATCCGATGGGATACCACCGTCAGTCGTTCCATTCGCCCCTCGGGCAGACAGAGGTAGTCTTGCTTCAACTGCAGATTCGGGATGATCGTTGTGAGATTGGCGTTGCCCGTTCGCTCACCGAGGCCGTTGAGCGTGCCCTGTACCTGCCGAGCTCCGGCCCGAACGGCGGCCATTGAGTTGGCCACAGCACAACCGGTGTCGTCGTGGCAGTGAATGCCAATCGTGACCTCGTCCCCCACATGCGCCTTCACTTGCGACACGATCGACTCCACCTCATGGGGCAACGAACCCCCATTGGTATCGCAGAGGACGACGTGCGTCGCCCCATTGACGATGCTCGCCTCAAGGGCCCGGAATGCGAACTCCGGATTGTGTTTAAAGCCGTCGAAGAAGTGCTCCATGTCGACCAACACACGGCGACCTTCCCCCGTTAGGAAGCGGACCGAATCGGCGATCATCGCTTCTCCTTCGTCAAGGCTGGTCTGGAGCGCTTCCACGACGTGGTAGTCCCAGCTCTTTGCAACGATGCACACCGCCGAGGTTCCGGCATCGAGCAGATGTCGAAGCGTGGGATCGTCATCGGAGCGACCCCGGGGACGCCGAGTGGAGCCAAACGCCACAAAGGTGCTCGTGGCCAGCTTGAGTTCACGTGACGCACGCTCGAAGAATTCGATGTCTTTCGGATTCGCGCCCGGCCACCCACCCTCGATGTAGTGCACGCCTAAGTGGTCGAGTTGCTCGGCGATGCGCAACTTGTCCTCGACCGTCGCTGTCACGCCCTCAACCTGCAGGCCATCACGCAGAGTGGTGTCGAAGATCTCGATTGCTGTCAGTTCGGAGTTCATGATGCTGTCCTCGTCGTGGTGTTGGTATTGAGTATCGGGGCGAAAAGCAGAAATGCCGCCCGAGGGCGGCAGAACGAGCACGTGGAGACCACGTGCTCTACGAAATGATGATGATGCTGGCGAGTCGGCACGTATCCATCGCCCTAAGTCAACTCGCTCTCAGGACTCACGTCAACTCCATCGAAGGCGACGTCGATCGCCGACCTTCATTCATGATGGCACCACCGTGGAAAAGCTGTGGATTCCCGGTGGAAAAGCCGCCTCGAGCAGTGGACGAAGGAGAAATGTCGTGGATAACCCTGTGAATTGATAAATAGTTCTTGACCTGCGATGTTCCAAGCGCGACAGTGCTCCCAGTCCGGTGAAGCGCCCCTCACCACCGAGGGAAGCGGGTATCGGATCGGGAAACACCGGGCCGCTGGTTTGAACCCCGCCATTGGCGGATCGAAACAACGGTCAGGAAGCACTCTGCCGGCAACGGTAAGTGGTTCCGAAGCGGCATCGCCCGCCGACCTTACGGCCGACGGGCGATGTGAAAAGGTCGTTCTCAGGCTAACGCCCGAGGGTCGATCGCCGGTGGATTCTGACTGGACGCCCCGGGTGGAGCGCCTTCGTGGCAGCACCCCCGGGGCGTTCGGCATTTTCACTCCCAGCCGGTCGCTAATCTGCGCACGTGAACGACCCACCTGAGGACATGCTCTCCGCAGGAATGCGGGAACAACTCGAACTCGGCTATGTCTTTGGGGGGTTGTCGACTTTTGCTCAACGCCCATTCGTGCCTGACGCCGAAGACCTCGACCGGTGGCGACCAGACGTGGCCGTCATCGGTGCTCCCTTCGATCTCGCCACCACAAATCGGCCGGGAGCCCGTTTCGGACCTCGGGCCATCCGTACCGCCGCCCACGAACCAGGCACCTACCACCTCGATCTCGACCTTGAGATTTTTGAACATCTCTCGGTTATCGACTTCGGCGATGCGCACTGCCCGCACGGCGACACTGCAACGAGCCATTCCAACATCAAATGGCGCGTCCACGAGGTGGCCCGCAGGGGCATCGTTCCATTGATCCTCGGCGGAGACCATTCGATTACTTGGCCCGCAGCCACCGCGGTTGCTGACGTTGTCGGCCACGGCAACGTCGGTGTGGTCCACTTCGATGCCCACGCCGACACAGCCGACATCATCGACGGGAACCTCGCCAGTCATGGCACCCCGATCAGACGGTTGATCGAGTCTGGAGCCATTCCAGGTGACCGTTTCGTTCAGGTAGGCCTTCGGGGGTATTGGCCGCCCGCCGAGACCTTCGCCTGGATGCGCGAACAGGGGATGGTGTGGCACACCATGCAGGAGATCTGGGAGCGAGGGTTTCACGCAGTGCTCGACGACGCAGTCTCCGAAGCGCTCTCCCAAGCCGACTATCTCTACATCTCGGTTGATGTCGACAGTCTTGACCCAGCGCACGCACCGGGGACCGGCACGCCCGAACCCGGAGGGCTCACTACCGTCGACCTTTTCCGTGCCGTACGAGAACTCGCTCGTAGACACAACGTGGTGGGTGTCGACGTGGTGGAAGTGGCACCCGCATACGACGTGAGCGAGCTCACGGTCAACGCCGCTCATCGCATTGCCATGGAGGCGCTCGCCGGTATGGCCGCACGCCGCCGTGACCTCGGATCGGCGACCTGAGCAGGCAGCCGCTCTAAAGTCGTCCGAATGTCAACTCGTCGCCCCTTCTTCATCGATACCGACACCGCCAGCGATGATGCAGTCGCGCTGGCAATTGCCTTTGCACGCGACGACATCGACATCGTTGGGATCGGGATCGTCGCTGGCAATGTGCCCCTCGAGTCAGCCGTCCAGAACGCCCTGTACACGCGGGAGATCTGCGGGCGAACTGAGGTGCCGGTCTACGTCGGCGCTGATCGACCCCTCGTACTGCCGCTCGATACCGCTCAGCATGTTCACGGTCGAGACGGCATGGGCGATATCGGGCTCGATCTGACCGGGCGCGAACCCGAAACGGGCCACGCCGTTGACGCTCTGCTCGCCGCATCACACGCGCATGCGGGCGAACTCACCTTGGTCACCCTCGGGCCGCTCACCAACATCGCTCTTGCGGTACGTCGCGACCCAACAATCGTCGACCGCATCCCGCGCGTCGTCCTGATGGGCGCGGCCGCAGATCACGTCGGCAATGTCAACCCAGTGGCAGAGTTCAACATGTGGGTCGACCCACACGCCGTGCAAGTCGTCCTTGACTCAGGGCTCAATCTCGAGGTCGTCGGATGGGATATCTCAAGACGCGATGCCGTGATCGTGCCTGACGAAGCCGCACGCCTTCGAGCCATCGGCACACCGATCGCGGAGTTCTGCATCGATATTCAGGCCACCGTCGCAACGTTCTGCGCTGAGGAGACCAAACTCGCCGGGTTCGACCTTCCGGATCCAATCGCCATGGCCTACGCCCTCGATCCTGAGGTGGCCACCGAGACCCGACGGATGTTCCTTGAGGTCGAATGTGAGAGTCAGGTCACCCGGGGAATGGTGGTGATGGATCTACTCGGTTTCTCACGTCGTGAGGCGAATGCCCTCGTGGTGATGCATGCCGATCACGGTCGATTCATCGAACATCTCGAAGCCACCATGCGCTCCTGAACGCAGCAGTCGTCGGTCAGCCGACGGTCTCGCACCAGTGACGGTAACGATCGACTTTGCCTCGCACAGCGTCGGCGTACGTTGCGGCGATCGCCTTGGTCATCGGACCCGGGCACGGAATCTCGCGATCGTCAACCGAGTTCACTGAGGAAACTTCAGCAGCGGTCCCCACCACGAATGCTTCCTCGGCGATGTACAGATCGCTGCGAGCGAGATTGTCAGTGACCGCGTCGAAACCCAGGTCGCGGGCGATGGTGAAAACGGTGTCCTGGGTGATCCCCTCTAGTGCACCCGCCGAGAGCGGTGGGGCGAGCAGGGTGCCGTTCCGCGCGACGAACAGGTTCTCCCCTGAACACTCGGCGACAAGCCCGTTTGGGGCCAGCATCACTGCTTCGTCGTACCCGGCGTTGAGCGCCTCGACCTTGGCAAGTGAGGAATTCACATAGTTGCCCGTCGTCTTGGCTGCCGGCGGCATCGTGTTGTGATCGTGTCGCGTCCACGATGAGGTCTTCAGGCGGATGCCCTTCTCGACGGCGTCCTCTCCGAGATACGCCCCCCACGGCCAACAGGCAATCGACACGTCAACCGAGCACGGGAGCGTGTTCAGACCCATTTCCCCGTACCCGAAGTACGCGATCGGCCTGATGTAACAGGAGTTGAGGCCAGTCGACGCCACCGTCTCCTTGGTGGCCGTGATCAGCTCGTCCACCGAATACGGCATCGGCATTCCGAGGATCTTGGCCGACCGATGGAGCCGCTCGATGTGCTCGGTAAGCCGAAAGACAGCCGGACCATCAGCAGTCTCGTACGCGCGAATTCCCTCGAACACCCCCATGCCGTAATGAAGGGTGTGGGTGAGTACGTGAACAGTGGCATCGGCCCAATCCACGAGCTCGCCGTTCATCCAGATCTTCGGTGTTGGTGTTATGGGCATCGGGTCATTCTTCCACGTGTCGGGATGGGTTGAGAGTCCGGCTCAGCCGGCCACACGACCGGCGATCATGTCACCGATGGCAACGGTGCCCTCAGTTGGAACCTCAGCGCAGGCAGCACGGATTCGATCTGCCGCTCCGTGTTCGCCCAAAAAGTCCAACATGAGTGCTGCCGAGAGCACGGCGGCGGTTGGGTTGGCCGTTCCGCTTCCGGCAATGTCGGGCGCT
>JBDQKN010000121.1:0-6323 GCA_040263235.1 Ilumatobacteraceae bacterium | reverse complement strand
GTATCGATGTTCGAGACACCCCAGATGGGGCTGAGTGGGACCTCGGCTAAGCGGTCAAGCTGACCGGGATTCAACAGCCAGACGATTAAGAAGCCCTACGAGTTCCTCGACGTCGCGAGGAACATGGTCGGCGTCTATGTCAGCCGGCGGAACCCCGTCTGACATTGCGTGACCCCCGACGATCACCACCGTTCCAGCGCGTCGCTCATGTATCCGTTCACAGGTGGTGGCTGCGGCTGGGACGCTTGTCGAGTCGGTCACCGAAAGGATGACTGCCACGGGATCCACCTCGTTGGCAGCGGTGACGAATGAGTCGGCAGGTACATCAGCCCCGAGATCCGAGACCTCCCAGCCAGCGCCACGAAGAAGGTCGCCGAGCATTGCGACCACGATGCTGTGTTGTTCCCCGGTGGGGGAACCGAGCACCACAACGCCGCGAGTTCGTCCCCGGCGAGCGATCATCGGTCCGAGGCGGCCGATCAAACGTTGCACGACTGCTGTTGCACGGTGTTCCGCCGAGATGTCAAGTTCTCCATCTGCCCAGCGTTCACCAATCGAGACCATCGCCGGCGCGATCACGTCGGTGTAGATCCGGTCGACTTCGGCACCTGCCCCCATCGCTCCCTCAACCACGCCCCACGCACCTGCACCATCTCCGACGATGAGGCGGGCCTCCATTCGGTCGGCCCATGGGGCGGACCGATATGAGCGCCCGGGACGACCCTGGCCTGCGCCTGGACCGGTGCCCGCACGAAACTCTTGAAGGTCCGACTCCGTGACACGCCACTCTCCGGCAACCTTCTCCGCCCCCAACTGCCCGTGGCGCACGTATCGATAAGCCGTCATGTAGTGGACACCGAGGAGGTCTGCCGCCTCGTGAAGTGTGTGGTGTCCGTTGGTCACAGCGACGACGCTAGGGAGGTTTCGAGCATGCTGCGTGACCCTGCGGGAATACAGATCAACTGGATTTGGCTGCCCAGCGCTCTCGCGCCGCCCGGCTGCGTTCGAGCAGTTCGGCTGGAACACGCTTTGCAGCTTCAGAGAGCTCGTCGCCGCCCTCGCCGGACGCGGCTGGCGAAGAGGCCGACTCTTCAGGCTGAAGGTCATCGAAGGTGGGAGGCTCGACACCTGGGAGCCAGTACTGGTAGAGGTCGCCAACGATGGCTGCAAGCCCCGTTGAGTCGAAACCTTTCGCCAAGTCAACGGTCACGATGTTTGAGAACACGTGAACGGCTGCCACCCGACCGGTGTCGAACAACCGCCTAGCAAGAACGGCGCTTGGCCGATCGCCGCGCGCTTCCTGCAGCGACGAGAACCGCTCGTGCCCTTGACCCGAGAGTGTTCGGTTCAACTCGAAGCGAACCATTCCCGGCGACCCTGCTGCCTTCTCGACCACACCGACCGACTGTCCCATAGAGGCCAACCTACCGCACTACACCCGCAACGACCGGGCCCCGGGGTCGACCAGTCGGGCCAATTGGAGGGATAACGTCGCCGCCGTGCCACAGCGGCGACTGCTACGCGCAGCGGAGAACCCGGCTCGACTCGTTCTGTCGGCCTTCATCTCGCTTATCGCCGTTGGCGCCGCGCTACTCCGGCTCCCCTTCGCCGTCGACGGTCCCCACCCCGGCCTCTCCCACGCGTTGTTCACCTCGACGTCGGCGACCACCGTTACCGGGCTCGCCACCGTCGATATCGAGAGATTCACCGCCTTCGGTGAAGTCGTGTTACTCGTGTTGATCCAGGTGGGGGGCTTCGGAATTATGGCCCTCGGCGCAATTCTCGCCACGGTGGCGTCACATCGCATGGGGCTCCAGCAGCGGCGGCTCGCCACTGCCGAGTTCGGAAGTATCGACATGGGTACTCTCGCTGAAATCGACCTGCGCGGGGTGTTGATGCGAGTCGCCCAAATCACTTTTGCCGCTGAGGGCGTACTCGCCGTCATCCTCTTCCTTCGACTCTGGACTGGCGGCTACGACAGCTTCGGGCACTCAACCTATTCGGCGGTGTTCCACTCGATCTCTTCATTCAACAATGCCGGTATCTCGCTCTACTCGGATTCAATGACTCGGTTCGTGGGAGACCCGTTCGTCGTCCTTCCGGTGACCGCAGCATTCATCCTCGGTGGGCTCGGCTTCCCCATCATCATCGAGATCCTGAGACAGTTGCGAGGCTCCGACGACACAGCCCGACGGCGCCTGCCCTTACATCAACGTCTTCAGCCGGTCCGATGGTCGCTTCATACCAAGATCACTCTCGTCGCCACTGCGGCCCTCGTCATCTTCGGTCCTTTGATCATCGGGGTCCTCGAATGGAGGAACCCTGCGACGCTCGGCGGCCTCGATTTCGGTGACCGACTACTGGCTGCCTGGTTCCAAGGGACCACACCGCGAACTGCCGGCTTCAACACCATCGACATCGGCAGTATGAGCGAACCGAGCTTGCTCGTGGTGACCACGCTCATGTTCATCGGCGCAGGTCCGGCATCGACCAGCGGTGGAATCAAAGTGACCACCTTCGCTGTCCTCGGTTATGTCATGTGGGCAGAGGTCCGCGGACAACATGACGTGAACGCATTCGGGAGACGACTGCCCAGAGGACTTATCCGCCAAGCAATCACCATTGCCCTCCTCTCGGTTGGGCTGGTCATCGGAACGGCACTCGTGCTTGTCGGCACGATGGATCTCACCCTCACTCCAGCACTATTCGAGGCCACCTCGGCCTTTGGCACAGTCGGACTGTCAACAGGTATCACCGACGACCTGCCAATGATTGGACGACTGCTACTGGTTCTGGTGATGCTCGCTGGCCGAATCGGGCCAATCACCTTTGTCACCGCGCTCGCACTGCGAAGCCGCGACCTGCCCTATCGTTATCCCGAGGAGCGACCGATCATTGGCTGAACGAATCAGAGACAACATGAAGACCATGCTCGACTCAGTTCGAGGTGAGCGCTTCGAACATCGCGGCGAGATCGTCGTGATCGGATTAGGACGGTTTGGCTCCGCGCTCGCACTCGAATTGATGCGCCTTGGCTACTCAGTCCTCGGCATCGACGCCGATCCCGGCAAGGTCGACGAAATGAAGGGCGAACTGACGCATGTCGCCCAGGCGAACACCACCAATGAACGAGCGCTCAAGGCGCTCGGAGTCCACGAGGCACTCACCGTTGCGGTCTGCATCGGCAGCGGCATCGAGGCCAGTGTGCTGACAACCGCTCTCCTGGTCGAGTTGGAGGTCAAGAACATCTGGGCCAAGGCGATCACGGCGGATCACGGTCGAATCCTTCAGAAGATGGGCGCCCACCACGTGGTCTATCCAGAGGCAGAAATGGGTGAGCGAGTGGCCCACCTTGTGACTGGCCGCCTTGAGGAATTCATTCGAATGAACCCTTCACCGAGCGAGGCAGAGACAGTCGAGCCTGATGACGAGTTCGTCATCAGCCAGATGATCGTGCCGTCCCGCTTTGCTGGATCCACCTTGGGCTCGGCGGGCATCCGTGCCGAATTCCGCGTGACCGTGGTGGCGATTCGACCCGAAAGCGGCAGGTACACCTACGCTGAGGCTGACCCGATCCTCGGAGCAGCCGATCACATCGTCGTAGCCGGCCATCCCGATGACATCGAGCGATTCGCTGCAGCCGAATAGGGCTGAGGTGGCCGCTCGCCGCAACACGCCGGTACGGTGCGCGCCATGCCAACCACGTCGACACGAGCTGTCTCGGATTCGAGGTTCATCCCAGCGAGCCCATCCGAGGTGTTCGCCCTTCTCGCAGACCCATCCCGTCATCGTGAGATCGATGGGTCGGGAATGGTCCAGTCGTCTCGAAACGGGTCGACCACGCTGACCCTTGGCACGCGGTTCGGCATGGATATGAAACTGGGCCCGCTTCCGTATCGGATGTCGAGCACGGTGGTGGAGTTCGAACAGGACACCCTCATTGCGTGGGCACATTTCGGGAAACACCGCTGGCGCTATCAGATCGAGGCCGCCGAGGGCGGCTGCACCGTCACCGAGACCTTCGACTGGTCCACAGCCCGATCGCCGAAATTCATCGAGCTGATGTCATATCCGGCCAAGAATCTCCAGGCGATCGTGGCCACCCTCGATCGGCTCGAAGCACTGTTCTCGACAGGCGCGTAAGTGTCTAGCGAACTCGAGGCTGTTCACGTCTATTGGCGTCCAGGATGCCCATTCTGCGGGATCCTGCGCCGGGGGCTTTCAGGTCGCGGTATCGCCACCATCGAACATGACATTTGGTCTGATCCAGAGGCGGCAGCTGTGGTTCGATCGTATGCAGGTGGCAACGAGACAGTTCCCACCGTCGTCATCGGATCGACCGGGATGGTCAATCCATCGGCCAAAGCGGTTGCTGAGTTCCTGGCGGCACACGCTCCGCATCTGTTGCCGAACTAACCCGGCTCACTTCCGGCAGGCACCACAGGTGCCATGGACATCGAGATCGTGGTGACCAAGAACGAAGCCAGCCCGCTCGGCGACCGCGGCCAGCGACCGGTCGAGGCGAAGTTCAAGCTCGGCGGGGAGCTCGACGTCGACGACCATGCTGCACTCTGTGCAGACCAGATGATGGTGATGATGCCCAGTCAGCGCTTCAGCGAGTTCAAAGCGAGCGTGGTCCGAGTCGTGGACGATGCGCCGGATAATCCCTGCGTCGGCCAAGACCGACAGATTTCGGTAGGCAGAACTCTGCGCAAGGTCGGATCGACGACTGAGGAGTTCAGGAAGGGTCAGCGGCCCGGCACCGATTAACGCCTCGACGAGGGCTCGCCGGTTAGCGGTGTACGACTGGCCTGCAAGGCTGAGTCGCGACCTGACGTCGTCGTGGATACTCGAGGTGGTCATTGCTCTGTGTCGACATGGGAATGTTCATGTCGATGCGAGTCGAGGTGTGTCGCTAGGTCGGCAACCCCGTGATCGTCATGGTGATGTTCGTCGATGACCATCGCCGTGCCGGCGATCATCCGGCCTCCGAATGCCTCGGCGAGCAGATCGGGAACGAGCACCTCATCGGGCGTTCCATCGGCGAGCACACACCCTGCAAGGAGCAGGACACGATCGGCGCGTCGCGCCTCTCCGAGATGATGGGTTGAAAACACAGCTGCCCCGCCGCGATCTGCCTGCTCAGCGATGACGTCGAGGATGGTGGCTTGGCTCGGAAGGTCAAGTCCGGTGATCGGTTCATCGAGGAGAAGCAGATCGGGCTCTGCCGCGACGGCTTTTGCCACGAGCACACGCTGCCGTTGGCCACCCGAGAGTTCACCAAAGGGGCGGCGCCGAAGGTGAGCAATCTCAAGCCGTTCGGCTGCCCTATCGATCGCGCTCCGATCTTCGCGCCCCAAGGGGCGTACCCAAGACCGATAGCGGCCCATACGGAGGACCTCGTCGACCGAGAGTGGCATCCATGCGTTCTGATGTTGATGCTGCGCCACGAGTGCGACTGTTGCATCGAGGCGAACCGATCCGTCGGTCGGGCCGGTCAACTGGGCGAGCAAGTGAAGCAGTGTTGACTTCCCGCTGCCGTTTGACCCAACCAACGCAATGCTCTCCCCTGATCGAGCAGTGAGGTCAGTCGGGGCCAAGGCAACAATGTCGCCGTAGTGCACGCAGGCTCGATCGAGTGCCGCAAGCACTCGGCGCTCGGCAAGGGATGGGGTTGCAATCATTGGAGCCAGACTCTAACATCTTGAGAATGATTCTCATTCGCAAATCTCTTCCCGTCGTGGCCACTCTCAGTGCCGTCTCTGCACTTGTTCTCGCGGGTTGTGGCACAGATCTCGATACCGACCCCCCATCAACCTCGCCGCAGATCATCGCCACGACCTCCATCTGGGCCGACATCACCTCGCAGGCACTGTGCTCGGTAGCCGTTGAACCGATCATTCCGCTCGGTTCCGACCCCCACGCCTGGGAGCCATCGATTCGTACTCGCGGCGATCTCGAAGCCGCCAGATTCGTCGTGGCAAATGGACTGAATCTCGAAGAAGGTCTCCTCGACCTTCTTGACACCGTCGAGTCAGCCGGGACCACGGTCGTGCACATGAGCGACCACGTGGACGTTCTCCCCATCGGGACAGGCGACACAGACCACGACACAGACCACGACACAGACCACGACACAGACCACGATCATGACGGTGCCGATCCACACATCTGGCTCGATCCCGTCCGTGTTATCGGTGCCCTACCCGCCATCGTTGAGGCTGCTGTGGCCACCGGAGGCGATGAGGAGGAGCTTTCGCTCTGCGCCGAGGCCTACGCAGACGAGCTACGAGACCTCGATGCTGAGATCCGGACCACCATGG
>JBDQKN010000120.1:0-6328 GCA_040263235.1 Ilumatobacteraceae bacterium | reverse complement strand
GTTGGTGCCCGGGTGCTGTTCGATGCGGCGCATCTGTCGGGAATGTTCGCCGGCGGTATGTGGCCCTCACCACTTGCTGCCGGCGCGCACATCATGACCATGAGCACCTACAAGAGCCTTGGCGGTCCGCCGTCGGGGGCGGTGTTCACCGATGATGACGAACTTGCCGAACGCATCATCGACATTGCGCATCCCGGCCTCACTGCGAACTTCGACGTGGCGAAGACGGCCGCGATGGCGGTGTGCTGCATGGATTGGTTGGACTGCGGTGCGGGCTATGCGCGCGCGATGGTCGACACCGCACGAGCCCTCGCTGCTGGACTGAGCGAACGTGGGTTACCGGTTATTGGTGTCGGCGAGTCGCTGACCGATTCCCATCATGTGGCGGTCGACGTTCGTGATTTCGGCGGGGGCCAAACCGCAGCAGCGCGGTTGCGGCGAGCCAATCTGCTGGCCTGCGGTATCGGGCTTCCGCTCGCTGAAGGGCCCAACGGTGATGTTCCCGGGCTCCGGCTCGGAACTCCAGAGATGGTGCGCTGGGGTATGGGGCCAGCCGAAGCCTTGACGATTGCTGGATACATCGCCGACGCGCTTATCGGCGATCCCGAGAGGGTGGCCCCACAGGTCACAGCACTGCGACGCACCTTCGATCGGATTCATTTCGTTCGCGGCGGACCGCTCGCCCCGTTGGTCTGAATTCCCGCTCAGCTGTGAGATCGGCCTCCGGGGTGGTGGAGCGGTTCGCGCCTTCGCCGTCGGGCGAAGCGGTGATGGTGCGAGCAATTTCAGCGTTGAACGCAACACCGCCTTGTGCCCTACCGAGGGACGAACCCCATCGGCGCACCGTTGAGGCTCATGCCAGTGGCGAGGGCGACCACCTCAGAGCGCCTGACATCGGGGTGATAGCGAACTCTCGCCGTGGGTCCATCATCTAAGAAGTGAGTACCGTCGGAACTGTGAGCATCCCGACCGTCGACCTCTCACCCTTCGCCACTGGCGCGGACCACAACTCGCCAGCGGCACGAGAACAAGCCGCCCTCGTGGACGCGACGTGTCGAGAACTTGGTTTCTTGTTGACCATCGGCCATGGAATCCGGCCCGAAACCAAATCGGATCTGCTCGGGGCAATGAGCGGATTCTTCGCCCTTCCCGCAGCGGAGAAGGAACAGATCTCAATCGCTGGCAGTGACTGTCACCGTGGATATGTCGGAATTGGGAGCGAAGCGCTCGAAGGTGCCCTGGCTGACGACTCCAGCTTTGAGATCCCGCGGGCAGGTGATCTGAAGGAGACGATCGACTCGGGTGTCCATCAGGGTCCCGACCACCCAGAGGTGATCGCTGGTACCCCGTTGCACGGCCCGAACCGTCTTCCCGATACCCCCGGCTTTCGCGATGCCTGGTCGACGTACTTCGCTGAGGCCACCGAGGCAAGCCTGCGAGCACATCGCGCGCTGGCGGTTGGGCTTGGTCTCGTGTCGACCTGGTTTGAGGACTTGGGCGCTCAGTACGGCGAGGCGTTCATGTACCACCTCCGGATGTTGCACTACCCGCCGACCGACCGGGTGACGCCGGCTCCGGGACAACCGGGCTGTGGGACCCACACCGACTACGGCTCGGTCACCGTCCTCACCGATGATGGAATCGGTGGTCTGCAGGTGCGTACCCGAGAGGGTGAGTGGATTGATATCGATATCCCAGATGGTCATGCCGTGGTCAACCTCGGCGACCTCATGGCGATCTGGACCAACGATCGCTACGTTTCGAATCCGCATCGCGTGGTGAGTCCGCCCAACACCGATCGATACTCGATCCCGTTCTTCGTTGAACCCGGATTCCACACGCGGATCGAATGTCTCCCCACCTGCTGTTCGTCGGATGATCCTCCCCGACATGAACCGATGATCACCGGCCCGTATCTGCTGTCACGGTTCGACGGCACACACTCGTATCGCAACGCACTGCTCAGTTGATTGCAGAGGCATCGATCGGCGCATGCTGCGAACGGTCCCACGCGATCGCCCCAGCGATCGCCAACAGCGTTGCTGTCGCCACCAATCCAACAACGGTGAGTCCGGTCACCTCATGAGAACCCCCGCCAGGATTCCGATGGCCCGGCCCGATCGGAGCACTGCCGAGTCCTATCCATGCTGTCAATGCCATCCACATCGCTGGCGCAAGCACACCCGCGACCATTCCGAGCCCAAACCGGCGCACACAGAGGAAGCCGAGAATGCCACCTATTCCGAGGCCGAGGAGTTGTACGGCGCGCCCGATGAGTAGGGCGGTCGGCCATGAACCTGCGTCATCCGAGATGATCCAGTTCATCGACCAGATCGCACCGTCGATGGGCACCATTGGCCCGGCGGCCGCAGCCATTGCAGCCACTGCCCCGACTGCGGCAACCAATGGATTGAGGTCGTTCACTCGGTCGATCACCATGTCGTTGATCGAAGCGAAGAACGCGATGATGCCAACGCCGCCGGCTGCGATAAACGCCCAGTAGCCAAGGTCCCGAGTGATAGTCACCGTGAACGGCTCAGCTGAACCGACGGATGCAAAGTCGGTAGCCACCCGTATTGGAAACTCAACCAGACCAAGCGCAAGTCCGGCCAGTCCCGCTGTTGCAAGGCCACTGCCCCCGATGAGGCCTGCTCCCCAGCGTTGCCCGAGTGCGACAGCTACGGAGCCGACGGTCAGCCCGACCAGCGCGATCAAGCCCGCAATCGAAAGATTGGAAGCAAGATCATCGAGATGCCAGATGCCAGTTCTCAGACCGATTGATTGAGCGATCTCGGCCATGGATGAATTGGCGGTGGTACTGATCGCGATGAGATCTGCTGTCAAACCGATGAGCAACACCACCACACTCATCATGCCGATGGCGGTCATCACGGTTGGCCGAAAAATCGGTTCACGCGCCACCGGCGGGGCAGCGATCGGTCGAACTGGAGTGGCATCGGGTTCGGTGACGCGATCGATGATGCTGGTGGTCGCATCGGGGTCGATGGCAATACCGCTGACCGGTGTGTCGTCGATGGTGTCATCGAACGGACGGTCGCCGTCCGCCCAGACGAGTGGGGTGTCGATCCCCGGCTCGTCGGTGGTGAGCAGCCGAGCGGTCCGCTCCAGTTGGTCGTCATCGATCGACTCCATCAACCGCGTCGCTGCAAGGGCCTCAAAGTCGATCTCCAGAATTTCGGTAGGCGCCTCGTCTGCGGCGAGTGGGATCTCGCCGGTGGGGTCATCTGCGGCGGGCCCTGACCCCGCCACGCCCGAGCCGCAGTGATTGCAGAAGCGAGCGCCCTCGGTGAGTTCCGCCTCGCAGGAACCGCAGCGATTGCTGGGCGACGACATGGCCTGAGGCTAGGTGATCGCTCAGCGACGTTGGAGCCGCCTGAGTTGCCCAGCGATGTAGGGGCGGGCACGTCGTTGCCCACCCCGTTGTGCAATTGCATGTTGAAGGGCAAGCAGCGCACCGATGACTCGTTTTATGTCAGGAGTTCTGCCGAGTCCGTCACATTCATCGGCGAACTCGCCGAGCGTTCGATGCCCTCGCTCGTTGTTGCATCGTTTGCATGCGGCTACTTCGTTCTCGACCCAACTCGGCCCACCCTTGATTCGCGGAACGAGGTGTTCGGTAGTGGGTTGGACCAGTCGATTGTCGAACAGTCGACCGCACCAGACACAACTGGGACCGTCGCGTTGGATGATGATGGCCATCCGCTCCCGGCGGTCTGGTTGACGAGTCGGTTTGGCCACAGGACCAGAATGGTCGCGTGGCGGGACGTTTCGCACCTTCTCCTACTGGAGAACTCCATCTTGGGAATCTTCGGACTGCGCTCGCGGCGGCTGTAGCAGCTCGCGCCGGCGAGGTCGGCTTTGTCATTCGCATGGAGGATCTTGATCTCGTCACTTCCTCGCGTGACCACGAGCGTGTGCAACTTGACGATCTGAGTGCTGTTGGGGTGAGAAGCGACATTCCGGTCGTCCGCCAAAGCGAGCGGTTCGACATGTACCGCTCGGCTATCGCATCGTTGACGAGGGCTGGGCTTGTTTATGAGTGTTTCTGCACTCGTCGAGAGATCGCTGCTGAAATTGATTCAGCGGTCTCGGCGCCACATGTTCATCGTCCTGACGGCGCGTATCCGGGCACCTGTCGTGATCTGTCATCAATCGAACGGGAGCGGCGGCGAGGCGAGGGTCGTCGACCAGCATTGCGGCTCCGGGCCGAGGGTGAGCAGATCGCTGTTGATGACCTGCTCACCGGGCGC
Organism: Ilumatobacteraceae bacterium; assembly: GCA_040263235.1. Lineage (GTDB taxonomy): Bacteria > Actinomycetota > Acidimicrobiia > Acidimicrobiales > Ilumatobacteraceae > Casp-actino5. The sequence goes on along the minus strand of JBDQKN010000120.1, from coordinate 2,057 downwards.
TACACCGCATTGGTCGACGATGTTGTGCTTGCTCGAGCAGATGGCGTTCCCGCCTACAACCTTGCAGTGGTCATCGATGATGCCGCACAGGGGGTCACGCAGGTCGTGCGCGGTGATGATCTCTTGTCGTCGACACCCCGACAGGTACATCTGCACACACTCCTCGGCCTCCCAGTACCGGCGTACCTCCACGTGCCCCTCGTGCTCGGTCCCGACGGAACGCGACTTTCCAAGCGTGATGGTTCTGTCACCCTCGCTCGTCTGGCTGAGCGTGGGGTGGATCCGGTCATGGTTCGAGACGCTTTAGCCGGGTCGCTCGGCTTTGAGGCGCTCGGACCTGTCGATGATCCGGTCGCCATCTGGGCCAGTCAGTGGGACCCGAAGCGGATTCCGCGGCAGCCCCAAGCTGTCGGCGGGCTCGGTCTAGGTATCTGATTCATCCTGTGCTGTGTGACAACTCAATGACAGCGGTGTGACGCCGTGACGACGATGCCTGAGATCGGGTGACGAGGTACGAATGTTGCCGTCCGGTGAGGTTGTCGTTTCGGTACTCTCAGTCGCACCATGCCATCGACACGTGCTGCGGCTGCAATCTCGACGCTGCTGACAGTGGTATTGCTCGCTACTGGTTGCGCAGGGAACTCGCTCTCCTCAACCGAAGGAATTGCGATTGCCGAGACCGTGGTCACCGCCGCATCGACCACCTCGACAACCGTTACCCCAACCACGACAACGATCACTACCACCACGGTCGCTGAGACCACCACGACAACACTGCCTGAGGTTCCTCGAGTGGTTCTCGAGGTCGACGCGATGGCTGAACCGCTCACGGAACTGGGCACGGCAAGTGGAGCAGAGGCAGTCCGCTTGCAGGAGCGACTGATCGAACTCGGTTTCTGGCTCCAGTCGACAGATGGTGATTACGGCGTAACGACTCGCCAGGCGGTAATGGCATTTCAAAAGTACTACGGACTTCCCACGACCTCAGCTGTCGATGCCGAGACCGCCGACCTTCTGTCGACGCTCACCGAGCGTCCGTTTGGGCGAACTCAGGCCGGCACGGTCGTCGAGGTGGACAAATCTCGACAGCTCGCATTCTTCGTCCTCGATGGGGTAACCGAGTGGGTCCTGAATGTCTCGACTGGATCCGAAATCCCATACGAGGAACCCAACCAGCGCGATCCGACCAAAATTGAGCGGGGCGATTCGATCACCGATCCGGGCCTGTTCCAGGTCGATCGCGAGCGTGAGGAGGGTTGGTGGGATGGCGACCTCGGTTCGATCTATCGGCCCAAGTACTTCAATGGGGGAATCGCCGTGCACGGTTCCTACTCGATCCCCGATTACCCGGCCTCTCACGGTTGTGTTCGAGTGAGTACCGCCGCGATGGATTGGATCTGGGCCGAAGATCTCATGCCGATGGAGACATCGGTGTGGGTCCACGGTGACATCCCCGGCTGAGGCGTGACGACACCAACAGTTTCACTGAGGTTCGTTCCGTGTACCTGTCTAGACAACCTGGCACCTGCAGTCTCAGTGCATGGACGTTGAGAGGAGCGCATCGCTACTGGCCCAGAGTGCCCGCAACGATGTCATCGACTTGGCCGAACGGCTGATTGCTCGGCATGGCACACCCGAATCGATCCTCTTACCTGAACCCGGGCTAGTCGCTCTCGAGGTTCGCGAGCCGGTCTGTCGATCTAGATCAGTACTTCACCTCCAAAAAAAATGGTGGAGGCATGCCTGGTGGCCGATGGAGCCATCGATCTGTTCTGCGATCCCGGTGGTGACGTGCATCGAATCGTTGACATCGCTGCCACGAAGCTTCTAGTCGAGAAGCCAGGAGGATGTGTTCGAGACCTGCATGGTCGACCGTTCACGTTCGAGCCTGACCTTCGTTTGCGCTGGAGTGGCGTCTTCGGGGCAACTCCAGAACTTGTTGATGCCGTCATCGATGCCATTGATTTCTGATCCAAAATCAATCGGAGATCCGATGTCAGCGGTGGTCAGGCGTGCGAGAGTACAGGGGTGTTATGGGCTCAACGTTCAACGGGTGC
>JBDQKN010000119.1:0-6415 GCA_040263235.1 Ilumatobacteraceae bacterium | reverse complement strand
CCCTTGGTTCCACGACCGGCGGTCTTGCCGCCCTTGCCGCCGATACCACGGCCGACGCGCTTGGGCGCCTTCTTGGATCCGGGTGCTGGTGCGAGGTCATGAACGCGCATGTCACTCACCGCCTTCTGTGATCTCGACCAGGTGCGGAACACGCCGGAGCATGCCTCGGATCTCGGGCCGATCGGGGAGGGTGTTTTTCTTGCCGATGCGACCAAGTCCGAGCGCACGCAGGGTGCCACGGGTCTTCGGCTTCGTGCCAATTGACGAACGAATCTGGGTCACGGTGATCTGGGCTTCGCTCATTGCTCGCCTCCATCAGCACTGGCGCCCGACTGCTTGCGACGCTCTTCGTAGGCCTTGAGCATCCCCTTCGGGACAAAGCTGTCGGCGGGGATTCCACGACGCTTGGCCACCTCATCGGGTCGCTGGAGCGACTTGAGTCCGGCGATGGTGGCGCGGGCGACGTTGATGTGGTTGGCGGAGCCGAGGGACTTGCACAGAATGTCGTGCACTCCGGCCTCCTCCAAGATGATGCGAGCAGCGCCACCAGCGATGACGCCAGTACCGGGAGCAGCTGGCTTCATGAGCACCTTGCCGCCACCGGTTACACCGGTCACCGTGTGGATGATAGTTGAACCTGCGAGGGGCACCTCGAACAGATTGCGCTTGGCCTCCTCAGTTCCCTTCTGAATCGCTAGGGGAACTTCCTTGGCCTTGCCGTAACCGAGACCGACCCGGCCGTTGCCGTCACCGACGACAACCAGGGCGGTGAAGGCGAACCGCCGACCACCCTTGACAACCTTGGCGACTCGGTTGATGGTGATGACCCTGGACTCGCGAAGGCCGCCTTCGGCCTCTTTGTTCGAACCCATCGTTGAATGTGGGGTGTGCGCTGCCATCAGAACTCCAGACCTGCCTCGCGGGCTGCTGCGGCGACCGCAGCAATGCGGCCGTGATAGTGGAAACCGCCACGGTCAAAGACCACGGTGGTGACGCCAGCGGCACGAGCCCGCTCGGCGATAAGGGTGCCGACACGACCAGCCGCATCAACTGAGGAACCAGCACCGGTTGAGCGCTGGTCGGCCTCGACCGTCGATGCTGCAGCCACCGTTCGACCGGAGTCGTCATCGATGACCTGCACCATGATGTGCCGGTTCGAGCGGTACACGGCCATACGCGGGCGCGCCGCAGTGCCATGAATCTTCTTGCGAACCCGACGGTGCCGGGTGATACGCCCGTCACGACGGGCCTTGGCGATATCACTCATGAGATGTTCCCTCGTTCGGACGCCGAGACGTCACTTCTTGCCGGCCTTACCGGCCTTGCGTAGGACGCGCTCGCCGGCATAACGGACTCCCTTGCCCTTGTAAGGCTCGGGCTTGCGGATGCTGCGGATATCGGCGGCCACCTGGCCGACGACTTCCTTATCGATGCCACTCACGATCACCTGTGTCGGTACTGGAACCTCAAATGAGATTCCCTCCGGAGCGGCAACGTTGACAGGGTGGCTGAAGCCGAGGTTCAGGCGCAATGCGTTCGCGCCCTGGGCCTCGGCGCGATAACCGACGCCAACAATCTCAAGTTGCTTGGTGAAACCTTGCGAGACACCGAGCACCATGTTGTTGACCAAGCTGCGAGCTAGGCCGTGCTGTGCACGTTGCTGACGCTCATCGTTCGGTCGGCTGAAGGTGAGGACACCGTCGGCCTGGGCAACTTCAATCTCACCCGGGATCAAGCGGCTGAGCGTGCCCTTTGGGCCCTTCACGGTGATGGTCCGTCCGCTGACGGACACCTCAACCCCGCTCGGGACCTGCACTGGTGCGTTACCAATTCGTGACATGTTGTTGCTCCCTAGGCGCAATCACCAGACGTAGCAGAGGACCTCGCCACCGACTTTGCGGCGACGGGCCTCACGGTCGGTCATCAGACCGTGGCTCGTGGACAGGACAGCAACCCCGAGTCCACCGAGCACACGGGGCACGGCGTCGGCCTTGCGGTACACCCGCAGGCCAGGGGTCGAGATACGCCGCAGACCAGAGATCGTGCGATCGCGGTCGGGCGAGTACTTCATCGTGATGGTCAGCACGTCACCAGGGCCAGACGAGGAGGGCGCTACCTCGAACCCAGAGATGTACCCCTCGGACTCGAGCAGCGTGGCCAGGGCCACCTTCTGCTTGGACGAGGGCATGATCACACGATCGTGCATTGCCGTGTTCGCATTACGAACACGGGTCAACATGTCGGCGATGGGGTCAGTCATCATCGTGGATCTCCTTTCACCAGCTCGACTTTGTGAGGCCCGGGATCTCGCCGGCGTGCGCCATTTCGCGCAGGCACACACGGCAAAGACCGAACTTGCGGAACACCGAGCGCGGGCGGCCGCAACGGCGGCAACGCGTGTACGCACGGACCTTGTATTTCGGCGTGGCGTTCGCCTTGTTAATCAGTGATTTCTTAGCCATTAGATCGCTGTCGTCCTCTTCGTCGCTCGTTCGCTCAGGTCACTTCTTCTTGCCACCGCGGAACTGCGGGTGGCGATTCTTCTTCTTACGGGGAGCGGCATCGGCGTCGGCGCCCTTCTTAAAGGGGAAGCCAAACGCATCGAGGAGTGCTCGTCCATCGGTGTCGCTCAGGGCGGTGGTCACGATGGTGATGTCCATACCACGTGGGAGGTCGACCTTGTCTGGGTTGATCTCAGGGAACACCGTCTGGTCGGAAAGCCCGAAGGTGTAGTTGCCACGGCCGTCCCACGAATGGGCGGGCAGACCTCGGAAGTCACGCATACGAGGGATGGCCACTGCGATCAAGCGATCGAGGAACTCCCACATGCGATCGCCGCGGAGGGTCACCTTGCAGCCGATGGCCTGTCCCTCACGGAGCTTGAAGGCTGCGATCGACTTGGTCGCCTTGGTGATGACCGGCCGCTGACCGGAGATCAAGGTGAGATCGGCAACGGCAGCCTCGAGCAGGGACCCCTGCTGAGCAGCGCGGCCCACACCCATGTTGATCACGATCTTCTCGATTCGAGGGATCTGCATGACGTTGTCGATGCCCAGCTGTGCCTGAAGGTCACGGCGGACCTGGTCGTTGTACTTCGACTTGAGTCGAGGCATGGTCAGTGTGCTCACTTGATCACCTCACCACTCGGTCGGGCGATGCGCACCTTGGTGCCATCGGACTCGGTCTTGTAGCCGACACGAACGGGCTTGCCCTTGTGGACCAGCATGACGTTCGAGATGTGGATGGGCATGTCCTTGTCGACGATGCCACCCTGCTCGTTTGCACGGCGGGCTCGCTGGTGGCGTGACGCTGTGTTCACACCTGACACGATCACCTTGTCGTGCTTGGGGAGAACGGTGATGACCTCACCCTCCTTGCCCTTGTCCTTGCCGGTGATGACCAGCACTGTGTCACCCTTGCGGATCTTCATCTCAGATCACCTCCGGTGCGAGTGAAACGATTCTCATGAATTTGCGGTCACGCAGTTCGCGGCCGACTGGGCCGAAGATGCGGGTGCCGCGAGGTGTCAGGTCATCCTTGATGATGACGGCGGCGTTCTCATCAAAGCGGATGTAGCTGCCGTCGGGACGACGCTTCTCCTTCTTCGTGCGAACCACCACACACTTCACCACGTCGCCCTTTTTGACACCGGCGCCAGGGATGGCGTCCTTTACGGTTGCCACGAAGATGTCGCCGATGGAGGCGTAACGTCGACGGGTTCCGCCGAGCACCTTGATGCATAGGACCTCTTTGGCCCCACTGTTGTCAGCCACTCGAAGGCGGCTCTCCTGCTGGATCATCGTGCACGCTCCACAATCTCGACGACCCGCCAGCGCTTGTTCTTGCTCAGGGGTCGGGTCTCCATGACCTTCACCTTGTCGCCAACGCCGGCGTCGTTGCTCTCATCGTGGGCGTACAACTTCTTGGTGCGCATCACGAACTTGTTGTAACGAGCGTGTCGAACACGATCGGTCACGCTGACGGTGACGGTCTTGTCCATTGCGCTCGAGGTGACGATTCCTTCACGGACCTTGCGGGCAGCCCGTGCGGTCGTCTCTTCGGTTATCTCACTCATTGGTTCAGCTCTCTGCCTCTGCGGCAGCGATCTCTCGCTGGCGGATCAGTGTGTTGATCCGACCGATGCGGCGACGCACCTTGCGGATCTCGGAGGTGTTCTCCAGCTGGCCGGTGGCATTGCGGAACCGAAGGTTCAGCGCCTCGTGCTTGCTGGCTCGGAGTTCCTCGGTCAATTCACCGAGGTCCTTGTCGTGGAGGTCATTGTTTCGTGCCATCGTCGACTCAGATCTCCTCGTCGCGGGTGATGATTCGGGCCCGGATGGGGAGCTTCTGGATCGCCTTGTTGAGCGCGATCTTTGCCTGCTCCTCACTTGGGAAGGACAGCTCGAACAAGATTCGACCCGGACGGACGACGGCCACCCAGAACTCCGGGTTGCCCTTGCCCGAACCCATGCGGGTCTCGGCCGGCTTCTTAGTTACGGGCTTGTGCGGGAAGATGGTGATCCACACCTTGCCACCACGCTTGATCGAGCGGGTCATGGCGATACGGGCGGCCTCGATCTGGCGGGCGGTCAGCCAGCCTGGCTCAAGTGCCTGGATGCCGTACTCGCCGAAAGCGAGTTCGGTCCCACCCTTGGCTACACCCTTAGTGCGGCCTCGGTGATGTTTGCGGTGTGCAACCTTGCGGGGCATCAACATGATGGTCTCCTGTGCCGTGCGTCAGTCGTCACCGCGGAAGTGCGGTGCATCGTGACCCTCACGGGTCTGGCGGGTGATGGTCTCCTCCTCATCGAGGAGTTTCTCGAGTTCGGGATCTGCCTCACGAACGAGCGGGGCAACCTCGGGCTCTTCGGTGCGAGGTCCAGCTGATGACACGAGTCGACGCGCGGACTCACTGTTGGCCTGACCTGAGGTTTCGCCGACGGCCATTGCGGCCTCGCGGGCGATCTTGTCATCGGTCGATGAGCGGTAAGGCACGATTTCGCCCTTGTAGAGCCACACCTTGACACCAACACGGCCGTTGGCGGTCTTGGCCTCACGGAAGCCGTAATCGATGTCGGCCCGGAGAGTGTGCAAGGGAACCTGCCCCTCGCGGTACCACTCGGTACGACTCATCTCGGCTCCACCCAGACGGCCCGAGCACTGCACCCGGATGCCGAGGGCGCCAGCACGCTGAGCGTTCTGGACGGCTCGCTTCATCGCACGACGAAAGGCGATGCGATTCACGAGCTGGTCGGCGACGCCTTGGGCGACGAGGGCGGCGTCGAGTTCTGGAGTCTTAATCTCGACGATGTTGAGCTGGATGCGAGGGTTGCCGGTGATCTTTGTGATCTGCTGGCGCAACTCGTCAGCCTGCGCACCCTTACGCCCGATCACGATGCCGGGACGAGCCGTGTGGATATCGACACGAAGCTTGTCACGGGTGCGCTCGATCTCGATTCGACTGATCGCTGCTGACTCCAGACGAACCATGATCGAGTCCCGGATCTTCCAGTCCTCGGTCAGGTACTCCTTGTAGTTACGATCGCTGAACCAACGGCTCTTCCAATCGGTGCTCACGCCAAGGCGGAAGCCGTAAGGATTGATCTTCTGGCCCATCAGTTGGTCTCCTCGTCTTCGGCTGCATCATCAGCCTCATCGGTCTCAGCAGCCTCAACGTCGGTCTCCGTCTCCTCGACGGTGACCTCGTCTTCAACGGCGGTGTCCTCGCTGACAGCCTCGTCGATGATGTCCTCATCGACCTCGGCGATATCGGCCTCGTCAACGGCAACCTTTGCGGCCTCAGCGCGCTCACGACTGCGCTCGACGCGGGCACGACGGCTGGCCTGGGCTGATGCACTTGCACCCTCGGCTCGAGCACGCACAACCGCAAGCCGGTCGTCGCTCATCCGTGCAACGATCACCGTGATGTGGCTAGTCCGCTTGCGGATTCGACTCGCACGGCCACGGGCTCGCGGCTTGAAGCGACGCATGGTCGGACCTTCGTCAGCGAAACAGGCCACCACGTACAACTCCTCGGCGTCCTGCCCATCGTTGTTGACCGCATTGGCAACCGCCGAACGCAGAACCTTGCGGATATCGCGGGCGATATCTCGCTCGGTGAGCATCAGGATGTCATCGGCCGAGCGGACATCGAGGCCACGAATCAGGTCAAGAACGACACGAGCCTTGTAGGCCGAGGACCGCACGTGGCGGGCTACTGCCTTGGTGCCGGAGCGCTCACCAGCGATGGTGGCGCCTTCGTTGAGCTTGGGACCAGTCATCAGCGCCTCGCCCCCTTCTCCTGCCCAGCGTGGAACTTGAAGGTACGGGTCGGGCTGAACTCACCGAGTTTGTGGCCGACCATTGACTCGGTGATGTACACCGGTACGTGCTTGCGCCCGTCGTGGACAGCGAT
>JBDQKN010000118.1:0-6455 GCA_040263235.1 Ilumatobacteraceae bacterium | reverse complement strand
GCAGTGTGCATCAGGGGTGCTCTGGGTGAAGCCGAGATTGCTCTCGCGCATCAGGCGATTGAGCAGAACTTGGCCGATCTGTCTTCGCTCTCTCAGCGGGCGAGTATCGACGGCGACGGGGCGTTCATCGAGGACTTCTGCTCGTGGCAGCGAATATCGGCAATGGAGGAACTGATCCGTTCATCAGCCGTCGTCGAGATTGTGTGCACGCTGCTCGGCAGCGACCAGGTGAGGTTCTTCCATGACCACGTGCTCGTGAAGGAACCGGGAACCAGTCAACGAACTCCCTGGCACCAGGACATTCCCTACTACAACGTGGAGGGATTCCAGAACGTGAGTCTGTGGCTCCCAGTTGATCCTGTCCCGCGCGAAGTCAGCCTCGATTTCGTGGCCGGATCCCATCGTGGTCCGTGGTACATGCCACGAACCTTCCTCGACGAACAAGCGAGATGGTTCCCTGAGGGGACCCTCGCTGAGATGCCCGATATCGCGGCGGATCCGAGCACCTTCCCGGTGATCGGATGGGGTCTAGAACCCGGCGACGTGGTCTGTTTCAACATGCAGACCCTTCACGCTGCGGCAGGGAATCCGGGCCCTGGCCGCAGGAGGGTTCTTTCGCTGCGCTTCCTCGGGGATGACATGGTCCACGCCCCGCGTCCGTGGTCGACATCCCCTGAATTCCCGGGACTCTCAGATCGACTTCCCGCCGGCGTTCCGATGGACGATCCGCTTTTCCCGATCATCGGTCGAGAATGGTGATCGGGTCGCGATCACAGCACTGCGCCTGAATGCCTTTGGGAATCAGAATCGAACCCTGCCAGATTTCGACGAGGCTGATACTCAGCCGATGAGGGCCCTGCCGGCACTGACTGCTGCGAGCACCTCATCCTCGGCCACAGCGGGCAACCAGAAGACAACCCGAGCCACCCCGGCTGCTTGATATCGCTCGATAATGGCCGCATCCATTGGACAGCCGTAGATCGATACCTCGATCGACTCGGGGTCACGCCCTGCGTCCTCGGCCATCTGTCGGAGCAGGTCGATGCGCTCGAGCGGGTCAGTCCGACCGTGAATGGGCATCCAGCCATCGCAGTACTCGACGACGTGACGGAAGGTGACTGGACCGCCTGAGCCACCCATGATCACCGGCGGCATCCCCACTGGTTTCGGGAGGCTGATACTCGGCGAGAAATCGACGAACTGCCCGTGGAACTCGGCATGTTCAGCCGTCCACAGTTCACGCACGGCGAGAATGCGCTCGCGCGCCGTAGAGCGTCGCTTCGACGGGTCAACCCCGTGGTGTTCCATCTCGTCTTCGTTCCACCCGACGCCGACACCGAACATGAATCGGCCACCAGAGAGAAGATCAACCGAGGCCGCCTGCTTGGCAAGGTTGATGTGGTGGTGTTGGTTGACGAGGCAGATGCCGGTTCCGAGTCGAAGAGTCGACGTTGCAACCGCTGCTGCGGTGAGTGCCACGAATGGGTCCATCGTGCGCGTGTAGAACTCGGGAAGCTCTCCGCCCGCCGGGTATGGAGTTCGTCGACTGATCGGAATGTGGGTGTGTTCGGCAACCCAGAACGACTCGTATCCAGAGTCTTCGAGCGCGATCGCTAGACGGTCAGGCCGAATGGTCTGGTCGGTTGGGAAGATGAGGGCGCCGATCTGCATGAGCCGATCGTAGGTGCTGAGAATCTTCGCGGCGGAGGCCGCAGAAATCGACGAATCAGACCAGTACGAAGCACGACGGGTCGGGCGATGACATCTCGTCGAGGAATCGCTCATAACTGAATGTCCACGACGCCGGCACACCGGTGGCATCGAGATACCAACTTGAACAACCCGACATCCAGATCGTGCCGAGTGCCGCCTCGCGTCGCTCTGCCTCGAATGCAGCGGTTGCCTCGGCCGTCACCATCACTCCTGCTGACTCAGCACGCTCTGCGCGCTCCAACAATTGAAGGGTGTACGCCATCTGCCTCTCTGCCACTTCGATGAGAGAGAAGTTCCCGACTGGCCCATTCGGTCCGTTCAGCAGGAAGAGATTGGGGAAGCCCGGCACGCAAACGGAGAGATGCGCGACCGGCGAGGGATTCCAGACCTCGTCGAGGTCCACGCCATCGATACCGCGGACCACTGCAGGCCGGATGAACCGGTCGGAGTGGAAGCCGGTTGCGAGGACCAACACATCGAGTTCATGTTCGATTCCGTCAATCGTTCGGATGCCGCTGGGTACGAATGAGTCGATCGCTGACGTCACCACATCCACATTCGGCCGCTGGATCTTGTCGTAGAAGTCAGGAGCGATAATCAGCCGCTTGCACATGGGTTCATAGTCGGGGGTGAGCTTGGCTCGAAGGTCAGGATCGGTCACCGTTGCCAAGTTGCGTCGACAGAGAGCCGACACTTTGGCGTGCTCAACTGAGCCCAATTCGGTCACTGCGCTCGTTGTACGGCGGAACATGCTGAGAGCGAGATCTCGAACGTACGCCTCATGGCTCACAGGGTCAGCAGTGAACTTCGCCTTCTCATCCTCACTGAACGCGGGATTCTCGGCAGGAAGCACCCACTGGGCGGTTCGTTGGAACAGGGTGAACTCCTCCACTCGGTCAACGAGAGCCGAGGTGATCTGCACCGCGGTTGACCCCGCACCGATCACGCCGACCCGCCGACCGTCGAGCGGAACGGTGTGATCCCAGCGCGCTGAATGGAAGACGTCGCCCTCGAATGATCGGAGACCAGCAAACTCGGGAATGCGAGGATGATGCAGCACACCGGTTGCCGCGACCACGGCGTCGACCCTCTCGGTCGAGCCATCGCTGATGGTGACCTGCCACCCAGGTGCTTCCCAGATGAGCGACTCGACAGTGGCGTTGAACTTGATGAGCGGGGCAATCCCGAACCGGTCAGCTACTCGCTCGAAGTACTCCTTGATCTCTGGCCCCGAGGCGTAGTGGTGCGACCAGTCGGGGTTGCGCGCAAATGAGTACGTATACGAGTGGGCTGGGACATCACACGACAGTCCCGGATAGGTGTTATCTCTCCAAGTCCCCCCGAGCTGATCGGCCTTTTCAAATACGACCGGCTCATGCCCCGCTCCACGCAATTCGATCGCGGCGAGGATGCCGGCCATACCGGCGCCTATGACTGCGACCCGCATCAGTCAACCTCTGCGGTGAGCAGGCGTTCGTAGACGTTCGCGGCTTGAACCAATTGATCGATCTCCACCCATTCGACGGCCTGATGTGCTTGATCGATCGAACCCGGGCCGAAGAGCACCTTGGGAACCTCGATGTCGGAGTAGGCGAGACAGTTGGAGCCGTAGGTGACCGTTTCGGGCTTGGCGTCGCAGAGTTCGGCCATGAATCTGACGAATGAATCGTCGGGTTCGGTGAAGAAGGCTGGGAATCCCACCCCGTTGGCCATCTCGATCTCTGCTCGGGCAGGTTTGGCTGCTGCGATGATCAAGGCCGACAGTTCGTTGTAGATCGCTTCGGGATTCTCGCCCGGAGTCAGCCGTCGCCCTGCATAGAGGCGACAGATGTCAGGAACGATGTTGCGGGCGTTGCCGCCATCGATCTCGGTGATCGAGACCGAGCCGCGGCCGACAGTGGTGGTGAGGGGTAGCCCAGTCAACCTCTCGTGCTCTGCGTCGATGGCCGTCACGACTCGGGCTGCGGCGGAGATGGCGTTGACGCCGAGCTCTGGTTTTGACGAGTGTGCTGCATGACCGTGAATGCAGACCTCAAGTCCAACGCCGCCTTTGTGGCCGTGTACTGGTGCACACCAGGTTGGTTCAGCGATGATCATCCGATCGACATTTATGCCATCTGTGCTGAGCCGCCTGGCCAGATGTCTGGCGCCGAGTAGGCCCCCCATCTCCTCGGACACGGTGCCGACGAGGAGTACCGATCTCGTGGGCCGTCGGCCTTCTGCGCGCAGCCGAGCCAGCACATCAAGCACAATCGCGAAGGTCGCCTTGGTGTCGACAGCACCTCTCCCGTAGAGCCGACCATCTTCGATGGACCCGTCGAACGGGTCCCGTGTCATGTGGGCGACGGCGACGGTGTCGAGATGTACGTCGATGACGATCGTTTCCGGCCTGTCGCCATCAAACCTCGCCACCAGATTTGGGCGGTCGTCGAGCACGGTGTCGAGTTCGACCGACGCGCCGAGCGAATCTGATCGTTCAGCCAGATATTCAGCGAGTCGCCTCTCTCCAGCTACAGCCGGGTCGGCGCACTGCAATGGGTTCACGCTCGGTATCCGAACGAGGTCAGCCACCGCCTCTGCTAGGTGTCGCCCGTCCAACATGGGTGAACCGTAGCAAGGTGCCCAGGGCCACCCAGATCCGGGTCGAGGGTTGGTCATCCGACCTGTCGGTCGCGACCTTCCCAGTGTGGCGCTCGCAGTTCGCGCTTGAGAATCTTCCCGGCTCCCGACTTGGGAAGCGGATCATCAGCGGCTCGTACCGTGACCGAACGCGGCAACTTGTAGCCGGCAATGTGGTCCCGACAGTGGGCGATCAGTTCGTCTTCGGTGACCGAGGCACCAGGCTTGGGTACCACCTCGGCGTGCACTGTTTCCCCGAACTTGTCGTGAGGGATACCAAACACGGCAGCCTCGGCCACGGCTGGATGAAGGTAGACGGCGTTCTCCACCTCAGAGGTATAGATATTCTCGCCCCCCGAGATGATCATGTCTTTGGCTCGGTCGACGACGTAGAGGTACCCACCTGAGTCTCGCCAAGCCACATCGCCCGATCGGTACCATCCGTCGACGAGGGCGTGCGCCGTTTCCTCGGGCCGGTTCCAGTAGCCAGCCATGATGTTCGGGCCTTGGAGATAGATCTCGCCCGGCTCGCCAATCTCGGCCAACGAGCCATCCTCTCGCCTCACCTCGCACCTCACGCCGGGAACAGGAGATCCGGCAGAACGCAGTCGAGATGCATAGGGCTCCTCGCCGGCCATCCCTCGGGTGTGGTGCTCGGCATCGAGGCTCGTGGCGATCGGAGAGGCTTCCGTCATGCCGTACAACTGCATCATTCCGCATCCGAAGCCTTCCGCGACGCGGCGCTGAACCTCTGCCGGCATCGGCGATGCGCCGTACATCAGCAGTCGGAGGTCTGAAACATCGGCCCCGTCGAGCGCACCGCTTGCGAGCACCATGCTGAGCATGGTGGGAACCAGGAGCGACAGTGTGCAGTGCTCGTCGGCGAGCGCTCGGACAACTGCAGTCGGCTCAAAGGCGGGGACGAAAACGTGTGTCCCACCGACCCAACTCAACGCATACGTCATCGATCCGTCGGCGAGGTGGAACTGCGGACCCGCGTGCAGGTACGTGTCGCGGTGGGTCATGGCGAGGATCGCCACTCCATGTATCGCGTTGGAGGTCAGGTTCCGATGGGTGAGCATCGCCCCCTTCGGGAGTCCGGTTGTGCCACCGGTATAGAAGATGGCAGCGATGGTGTCGCTGGACGCCACCGGAAGGGCGACCGGCGCGGTGGCGACCAGCGACTCGTAGGCGAGGCACCCGTCGGGAGCGACATCGCCCGGACCGGTCCACACGAGTGTGGTCAGCGAGTCGACTCGTTCGAGCAGTTGCCGTCCCACCTCTAGGTAGTTGTCGTCGACGAATAAGACCTTCACCGAGGAGTCATCGCAGATGAAGGCCAGTTCCTCTGCGGCGAGTCGGTAATTGAGGTCGTTCATCACCATGCCAGCAAAGGGAATTGAGAACCAGAGTTCGAAATGGCGCGCGCTGTTGAGCATGAGCACCCCGACGCGATCGCCCACGTTGAGTCCGAGAGCGAGAAGTCCCGATGCCAGGCCGTTCACCCGATCGGCTGTCTCCGCCCAACTGCGACGCTCTCCGGTTCCAAGGTCGACGGTCGCGGTCTTGTCACCAAATTGATCAAGCGGTCTCTGCAACGTCCAGTTCAGTGTCGGTTCGGCTCCCATGTCCCCTCCTCGTGGAATCGATGCCGACCGTAGTCGCGCGCTGCGTCCTTCTCAGATGTGAAAGCCGGTGCGGCGAGGTTGCGATCACGGGCAGTGGCTCTCCGAGCGTTTGATTCCGAGGAGCAAGGACATCGTGAGAATGATTAGGAGAGATGTATGAACGATCGATTAGTTGAACAGCGGGCACTCGATACACCCGAGAGCGCACCTCTACGACCAACGGAATCCACCGGCGAGCGCCTGGCCCTTGGGTACCGGTTCTCACCTCGTCTGCTCCTTGCCGGCGCCGGCATCGCCTTGCTGCGACCGCAGTTTGCCACTATTCGAGACGACCGATGACAGCGGAGGTCATCGAACTTGATCGACCTAGCGAGACCGAGGACCTCCCCAATGTTGTCGATGTCGTGGCCGTCGATGAGGCCGACGTCGTAGACGAATTGCTCACCCGAGGCGAGCGCCTTGGGGCGGACGGTCGCCAGGAGGACGCCGCTGAGG
>JBDQKN010000117.1:0-6463 GCA_040263235.1 Ilumatobacteraceae bacterium | reverse complement strand
CCTCTTCAATCTCCCGCGGGTAGATGTTCTCACCGCCACGAATGATCATGTCCTTCAGACGGCCCTCAATGCGTGTGTAGCCACGATCGTCCATCACGCAGAGGTCACCGGTGTGGAGCCATCCCTCGTGATCGATTGCGGCCGCCGTTGCATCTGGCATCTCGAAATAGCCGGTCATGACGTGATACCCGCGGGTGCAGAACTCGCCGGGGGTTCCAGTGGGAACCACATCTCCGGTTTCAGGGTCGATGATCCGAACCTCGGTATGAGGCATCGGGCTGCCGAGCGTTGATGTCTTGTCCTCCACCGAGTCGTGGCGCGAGGTCATCGATGCCACGGGAGAGCACTCAGTCTGGCCAAACACGATCGTGAAGGCAGCACCGGTCTCGGCTTCGAGTCGTTCGACTAGGGGACCGGGAACAGTGGACCCCCCTGAGCAGAGCGCCTCGAGCGATGACAGATCACGACGCCCGTAATCGGGATGTTCGAGCAGAGCAATGATCATCGTCGGAACTGCGAGCATCGCGCTTGCTTTGTAGGTTTCGATGAGTTCAAGGGTGAGGGCGGGTTCGAACGTTTCAAGCAGGACCAGGGTGCATCGTTGAGACACCGAGGACAAAACGCCGAGGACGCATCCCCCGGTGTGGAAGAGGGGCATCGGGCAGACCCACGTTCCGCTATGGGGAACACCCATACGTTGGGCGGTATGGGCAGCGTTGTTGACGAGCCCGTGGTGATGCAGGAGTGCTCCTTTGGGGAACCCCGTCGTACCCGATGTGTATTGAATCATGACATCGTCGGTGGCCTTGACCGAGGGCAGTGGTGTGCTTGGGTCTCGGTCTGCGACAAGCTGAGCGAGTTCATCAACCGAGATCACCTCGCGGAGCATGCTGCATCGCTCGTGCACCTCGTGGGCGATCTCAAGCATCGGATTTCCACGATGGCTGGTTGCAACGATGAGCCCTGAGGACTGCGATTGATTGATCACATACGTGACTTCATCGACGCCGAATGCAGGATTCACGGTCACGAGCACGAGTCCTGCCATCGCAGTGGCGAATTCGAGAATCATCCATTCCGGGAGGTTCGGTGCCCAGAGCGCCACGCGTTCGCCTGGGTTGAAGCGACCAAGGAGAGCTTGGGCGGTGTTCTCAGCCTCACGCAATAACTCCGCATAGGTCCACGATCGTCGATCACTTGGTTCGGGACATCCGGCTATCAGAGCGGTCAGGCCAGGACCGTCATGGGCAGCCTCTCGCAACAGGTCGCCGATGGTGACCGAACGCAGATCGATATCGACCGGTCCGAATGCATGAGATGGGACACCCATGGCCCGACCGTAGCGGGTCTCCCGAATTCGGTGAATGACTAGCGTTGAAGAATGAATTCTCTTCCACCGCCTTCGTTTCCGCCGCCACCTCCCGAGAGCGGAGACGCGTGGTCAGCCAATTCGAAGGGGTATGCGGGTTTCGGATCTCGCCTTGTGGCGTTCCTCCTCGACAGCCTGCTCTACGGACTGCTGATGGCAGTGATTGTGTTGATTTCAGTAGTGCTCGGGGCGGCCGCGTTCGCCGACTGTTCATGGGTTGACGTGGCCGGTGGCGCCACCGACCTCGCCTGCCCACCCGGCTCTCCGTCAACTGGCTTACTCCTCGCGGCTGTCGGCGTCGGAGTGATTGGTGTGCTCGCAGTGGCACTCATGTACCTGACCGCGCTTGGCCGCACCGGTCAGAGCTGGGGGAAACGAATTGTCGGCATCAAGGTGGTACGCGTCCAAGCAGGATCGCCCCCAGGGTTCTGGCGTGCGGTAGGCCGAGAGTTGTTCGCCGTGGTGATCTCGTCAAACATCCTGTACCTCGGGTTCCTCTGGATGCTGTGGGATGGTGACCGTCAGACGTGGCACGACAAAATTGCCGGGACGGTCGTGATCAAGGTCTGAGGTCTGTCAGATGAACATGAAATGTCGTGTGCCGTTGGTCACCGGATAAGGTCAGACGCCAATGTTGACCTCAACGTCACAGGTCCGGATCAGGCGGGCCCGACTGGTGCTCGCCATCGCAGGAGCAGTTATCGGCTTCCTTGGATTATTCGCTGGTACAGCCACTGCGCAGGACGACGGATCCGCTGAGGTAAAGGGCGCTCTCATCGGAAAGGATGATGACGGGGAACGACTTCCTATTCCCGGTGTCACCTTTGTCGCCAGCGATGCATCTGGGGTCGAGGTCGGTAGGGCCGTCACTGCCGAGGACGGAGCGTGGTCCATCGTTGTGCCGCCCGGGACATATGAAATCTTGCTCGACGAATCGACACTTCCTGCAGGTCAAACGCTTCGAAATCCAGAGAAGAACCCAGCCGAGGTACGCCTCATCGGGGGAGACTCCAAGTCGACGTTGTTCCCTCTTGGTGAGGCCGCCGTATCCACGGTTGGAGGGGTGACCGTTGTTCAGTTGACGGTCGATGGCTTGAAACTCGGCCTCATCATCGCAATGTGCGCAATTGGGCTGTCGCTGATCTATGGCACGACTGGCCTCACGAACTTTGCCCATGGCGAATCGGTGACATTTGGGGCAGTTCTTGGGTACGTGCTCAATACGTCCGGGGCGCTCGGATTCCGGTTGCACCTGATTCCAGCCGCAGTGATCGTCGTCGTCATTTCTGGAGCGTTGGGCGCGCTGTTCAACCGTGCTGTGTGGCAACCGATGCGCAAACGCGGGGCGAGCCTGGTGGCAGCGCTCGTTGTCTCGATCGGCTTCTCGATCTTGTTCCGCTACGTCATTCTGTTCTTCTTCGGAGGGCGGGCAAAGCGATTCACCGATTACCAGATCCAGTCACAATGGGACCTCGGCTGGTTCAGACTGGCACCCAAAGACCTCGTGCTGATGATCATTGCGATGCTGGTGCTCCTCGGTGTGGCTCTGGGTTTGCAGGTCACCCGAATGGGCAAGGCGATGCGCGCCGTGTCCGACAACCGCGATCTCGCAGAATCGACCGGTATCGACGTCGAGAAGGTGATTCGTCAAGTATGGATTTTCGGTAGCGCCCTTGCGGGCCTCGGTGGTGTCCTCTTCGGTCTCACCGAGTCCATCAACTGGGAGATGGGATTCCGAGTGCTGCTGTTGATGTTCGCTGGTGTCACTCTCGGTGGGCTCGGGACCGCGTATGGAGCGCTCTTTGGCAGCATCATCGTTGGGTTGTTCATCCAGTTGTCCACCTTGATCATCCCCACCGATATGAAGAACGTGGGGGCACTGATCATGCTCATCGTCATTCTGCTCGTACGTCCGCAGGGGCTGTTCGGGCGGCGGGAACGGATCGGATAGGGAACCGCGATGGACTGGGGATCGATCATCGAAAACACCTTCCGTGGGCTCATTGGAGAGCAGTTCATCTACTTCGCGCTTGCTGCGATTGGGTTGAACATGCACTTCGGCTACACCGGACTGCTCAACTTCGGCCAGGCGGTCTTCATGGCTGCCGGCGCCTATGGGCTCTCAATGTCGGTAGCCACCCTCGGTCTCAATTTCTGGTTTGGCCTACTCCTTGGCATTGTGGTGTTCCCACTGGTGTTGGCGCTGCTCATGGGAATTCCCACCCTCCGATTGCGCGCCGACTATCTGGCCATTGTGACGATTGCGGCGAGCGAGATGTTCCGCATCATCGCCCGTTCGCCGTCGCTTGATCGATGGACGGGCTCCTCAGATGGCCTCACTGCCTTCGCCAACGACTTCTACGACCTCAGCCCGTTCGACACAGGTAGCCGGTATTTCTTCGGGCTGTTCATCGGCAATCAGATGTGGGTAGTGCTCGTCGGGTGGATCGTGCTCTCACTGGTGGTGCTCCTCGTATGGTCGATGATGCGTAGCCCGTGGGGCCGGGTGTTGCGGGCCATTCGAGAAGATGAAGACGCCGCTCGAAGCCTCGGCAAGAACGCCTATTGGTTCAAACTTCAGGCCTTGATGATCGGCGGCATGTTCGGTGCCATAGGAGGCCTCCTGCGCGCGATCGGCACACAATCTGCCCAGCCTCAGAACTTCATCACCGATGTCACGTTCTTCGCTTGGGTGGCGCTGATCCTGGGCGGGGCCGCCAAGGTCGGGGGGCCTGTCGTCGGCGCAGCGATTCTTTACGGAATTCTCAACTTCACCGATGTGTTCCTTCGCCAATTGGTCGATAACGGGTACATATCCGAGTCCATCATGGATGGCACCCAAGTGGGTCAGGTCCGGTTCATGCTGATCGGTCTCGGGCTCATTCTGCTGGCAGCGTTCAGGCCGCAAGGCATCTTCGGTTCCAAAGAGGAGATGGCACTCGATGACCGCTGAGACCACACTCTTTGACGGCGTCCCCTGGGAACCTGGCGCAGCCAAGGCCGATCCGATCTTGGTTGCAACGGGCGTACGACGACAGTTCGGAGGCCTTGTGGCCGTCGACGTCGATCACCTCGAGGTGCAGCGAGGTGCGATCACAGCGCTGATCGGGCCAAACGGAGCGGGCAAGACCACATTCTTCAACTTGCTCACCAACTTCGACGACCCCGATGCCGGAACGCGTGCCTTCGAAGGACAAGATCTGGCCAAAGTTTCTGCTCATCGGGTCGCCAACCTTGGCATGGTTCGAACCTTCCAGTTGACGAAGTCGCTGTCGAAGATGACTGTGATTGACAACATGCTGCTCGGTGCCACCCATCAGCGAGGGGAATCATTGGCGCGATCGTTCCTCCGCTTCTCGTGGCGCGAGCAAGAGCAGCAGAACACCGACCGGGCCGAGGCACTGTTGGAGAGGTTCAACCTGATCCATATGCGCGATGAGTTTGCTGGCACCCTCTCTGGCGGTCAGCGCAAGCTCCTTGAGATGGCACGAGCCCTGATGGTGAAACCCGCCATGGTCATGTTGGATGAACCGATGGCGGGAGTGAACCCGGCATTGAAGCAATCGCTGCTTGAGCACGTGAAGGGATTGCGAGATGAGGGCATGACCGTGCTCTTCGTCGAGCACGACATGGACATGGTGCAGGAGATCAGCGACTGGGTTGTTGTGATGGCCGAGGGCCGCATCATCGCTGAGGGACCGCCTGCCTCCATCGGGGACAACAAAGCTGTGGTCGACGCGTATTTGGGGGCTCACCACGACGCGCCGCTCGACCTGGAGGACGACTGATGTCGCACGCTGATCCGCTCCTCATCGCAGATGCCCTGACCGCTGGCTATCTGCCTGGCGTCAATATCTTGAACGAGTGCTCTCTGGAACTGTACGAGGGCGAGCTCGTGGGCATCATTGGGCCGAACGGTGCCGGTAAGTCCACCTTGGTCAAGGCGATGTTCGGTTTGGTGAATGTCCGCAAGGGGGCGGTCAGACTACGCGGCGAAGACATCACGAATATGAAGGCGCACTCACTGGTGAGCCGAGGGATCGGTTACGTACCGCAGACAAACAATGTCTTCCCGTCACTCACCGTCCTCGAGAATCTCGAGATGGGTACGTATATCGATTCGTCTCGCTTCGCTGAGCGTATCGACGTGGTCGGCGAGATGTTCCCCAAGTTGATGGATCGACGCGACCAGCGCGCTGGATCGTTGTCGGGTGGCGAGCGTCAGATGTTGGCCATGGGCCGTGCGCTGATGATGGACCCATCGGTTCTGTTACTCGACGAGCCTTCGGCCGGGCTGTCGCCTGCCCTCCAGGACGAGGTGTTCGTTCGGTGCCACCGAATCAACCGAGCTGGTGTTTCGATCGTCATGGTCGAACAGAACGCCTCTCGATGCCTACAGATCTGTCACCGTGGGTATGTGCTCGATCAGGGAGCGAACGCCCATTCCGGTAGCGGCCGTGACCTGCTCACCGACCCCCGGGTGATCGAGTTGTACCTCGGCACCTTGGTCAAGTCACACCAAGACTGATCTCCCGCTGGAGAGCGACCCCTCAGGGGCCCCTGTAGTTCCACCGTTCTGACGCGAAGTGGCCCCCGGGTTTCCCCGGGGGCCACTTCATAATCAGACTGCTGTCTGAGGCGAGATCAGATCTTGCCGTAGATGATGTCGACGACCTGAAGCGTTCCAGTGGCGTCGAATTCCTTGATCAGAATCGAGGCCTCGGAAGGCTCACCGGCATCGATGAACTCGAGGGGTCCGGAGACGCCGTCGAAGTCGATGTCGGTGCCGGCGGCGATGAGGTCGGCGCACTCGGCGAACGAGGTGCACTTCGTGCCACCGCGGGTCACGTCGTTGATCTTGGCACCGACCGCAACGCCATCGTCGCTACCAGCGACGAGAGCAGCGAGGGCGATTGCCATGACGGCATCGTACGACTCACCCGAGTAGGCGAAATCGGTGAGATCGGGGTCAACTGCGAGCAGGCGATTGATGAAATCGGTCTGCTGCTCGATGTCAACACCGGGGACCGTGCCACGCATACCTTCGATGACGCTTGGGTCATCGAAGCCTTCTGCGAGGGCGTTGCCCATGTT
>JBDQKN010000116.1:0-6482 GCA_040263235.1 Ilumatobacteraceae bacterium | reverse complement strand
TGTCCTCGGTGATCGAATCGGTTGGAACCCACGCGCCTGCATCGATCTCATCTTCGAGTTGACCGGCGCCCCATCCGGCGTAGCCGCGAAAGACTCGAAGTCCTTGGAAGTGGGCGGCGATGAGAACTGGATCGCGGGAAAGATCCACCGACCAGACGTTGTCCGCGATCCGTATGGCTCCGTCTACTTCGGCTGGGGTGTGGGGTGTTGGCCGAGCGAGAGCGATCATGGCGGAGGGGTCGACTGGGCCTCCGTCGTGAAGGACCCCAGGATCCGTCAAATGTGGTGTCCACCGGTCGAGCGGATCTTCCAGATCATCGGTAAGGGGGCGATTGAGCACCACTCCGATAGCGCCCTCCTCTGAATGTTCGATCATGTATACGACGGTCCGATCGAAGTTCGGGTCCTCAAGTGGGGGCGTCGCTACAAGAAGACGGCCTCGCGTTGGTTGGCGGAGCACAGCGACAGTCTGCCGTTGATCAACGTGCCATCGCACCGCCAAGGGTTGTTGCATGAGTATACGAATATTTGTATGATCATGCGCTATGTCGGCGATGCCAAGTACCCCGCTCAAGGTCGGTGTAATCGGGGCCTCAGGATTCACCGGTGCCGAGCTGCTGCGTATCGCTGATCGGCACCCGCATTTTGAGGTCGTCCACCTGTCCGCTGATTCGAACGCTGGGCAGCCAGTTGCAAGCGTCCACCCGTCGTTGATCGCCTCCTATGGAAGTCGACTTTTCGATGTTGTCGATCCTGCATCCGTTGATGGCCTCGATCTCGTTTTTCTCGGTTTGCCGCACGAAGCATCGATGGCTCTCGTTCCTGAGTTGCTCGGACGAGTGGGATGCGTGGTCGACCTCTCGGCAGCCTTCCGTCTGAAGGACACCGCCGCGTACCCGACCTGGTACGGGTTTGAACACGATCGTCCAGATCTGTGCGGGCTTGCCATCTACGGGCTCCCGGAGTTCCATCGAGAAGCCCTTCGTGGCGCCAATCTCATCGCCACCCCCGGGTGCTACGTGACCGCAGCGATCTTGGCCCTGCGTCCCTTGGTGTCGGCCGGTGTGGTGCAGACCGACCGCATTGTGGTGGACGGCGCAAGTGGCGTTACGGGTGCTGGGCGTCGATCTGAAATTGCCTACTCGTTCACGACTGTGGACGAGAACATGACCGCTTACGGTGTGGGATCTCACCGGCACACCCCTGAGATGGAACAGGAGATTGGTGCAAATCTGCTGTTCACCCCCCACTTGGTGCCGATGAACCGAGGAATCCTCGCCACGTGTTACAGCACTCCAGCCGATCCCGAATCGGTGAGCAATGAAGTGGTTCTGTCGGCGTTGCGAGCCGCATACAACGATGAACCCTTTGTTCGTGTGATCGATGAGATCCCGGGAACGAAAGCCACTATGGGTTCCAACCTTGCGCTCGTCACTGGCCGGTACGACGCCAGAACCCGGACGGTGATCACCTTCTGCGCGATCGACAATCTCTCAAAAGGCGCGTCCGGTGGGGCAGTCCAGGCCGCGAACGTGGCCCTTGGGCTTGATGAATCTGCTGGCCTCGATCGGATCGGGGTGGCACCATGACATTGGCAGCAGCACAGCGAGCCAGTCTCCTCGTCGAGGCTTTGCCGTACATCCGTCGATTTGCAGGTCGGACCGTCGTCGTCAAGTACGGAGGAAATGCGCTTGCCGGAACCTCCGAGCATGACGCATTGCGCGGCTTCGCCACCGACATCGTCCTCATGAGACTTGTGGGGATGCGGCCTGTCGTGGTTCATGGCGGGGGCCCCCAGATCAGCGATCTGATGGGTCGACTTGGCAAACAAAGTGAGTTCAGGGATGGCCTTCGAGTCACCGACGCCGAGACGGTCGATATCGCACGGATGGTGCTCATTGGCCAGGTCAATCCGCAGATCGTTTCGGCGATCAATGTTCATGGAGACTTTGCGGTCGGCGTGAGTGGTGAGGATGGCGGACTTATCAGGGCGGCCGCCAGAGATACCGATCTCGGTTTTGTCGGCGATGTCGTCTCAATCAACCCCACAGTTCTCAACCGTCTGCTTGACGACGAATTCATCCCGGTGGTTGCCACGGTCGGGGCCGATGAAGCAGGGCAGGCGTACAACATCAATGCCGACACGGTGGCAGGTGAGGTGGCCGCCGCAATCGGTGCCGAGAAGCTGATCTACCTCACCGATATCGAGGGGCTCCGTCGCGACATCTCTGATGAAACGAGCCTCATTCGCCAGACAACGCCCGACGAACTTGAGGGCTTGGTCGATGCGGGCATTATCGCCGGAGGAATGATTCCAAAGGTGACGAGCTGTATCGATGCCGTTCGGCGTGGAGTCCACCGTGCCCACATCCTCGACGGCCGGATCGAGCATGCGCTCCTTCTGGAGTTGTTCACCGATGAAGGGGTCGGGACCATGGTCCACAAGCCTGCAACAGGAGAGATCTGACATGAGTCACCAATTCGACACATCTGCGGCGGTCGGGCACTGCCCCTTTATGCCCGTTTTTGGCCCCCCTTCAGTCATGTTCGAGCGGGGTGACGGAACGGAACTGTTCGATACTGAGGGCAACCGCTATCTCGACTTCCTTGCGGGCATCGCAGTTGTCTCGTTAGGACACGCCAACCCGGTGGTTGCTTCTGCGATTGCCGACCAGGCAGGGCGACTCGTCCACGTCAGCAACTTTTTTGCCAACCCGGTAGCGACGGCGGCAGCCATGCGTGTGGATCGACTGCTCACCGAGGCAACAGGTCGACCAGGCCAGGTGTTCTTCACCAACTCTGGGGCTGAAGCAAAT
The DNA here is from genome assembly GCA_040263235.1 of Ilumatobacteraceae bacterium. Classification (GTDB taxonomy): domain Bacteria; phylum Actinomycetota; class Acidimicrobiia; order Acidimicrobiales; family Ilumatobacteraceae; genus Casp-actino5. The sequence continues at coordinate 3,666 of JBDQKN010000116.1, read as the reverse complement.
GAATGTGCGTTGAAGTTGGCCCGTCGGCACGGCGGCCCAGGTCGACATGCAGTCATCAGCACACTCGGCTCGTTCCATGGCCGAACGCTTGCGACTCTCGCCGCGACAGGGCAGCCAGCCAAGCACGAGCCGTTTGCTCCGATGCCAGACGGCTTCAGACATGTTCCGTGGGGCGATGTGGACGCGATGGAGGCTGCCGTCGGCCCCGATGTCGCAGCGGTGCTCATCGAACCGATCCAGGGAGAGGGCGGAGTGATACCTCCGCCGGTTGGCTACCTCCAGGCCGTGCGCGAGATATGTAGTCGGGCGGGCGCCTTGATGATGGTCGACGAGATCCAGACCGGATTTGGCCGAACAGGCCGCTGGTTTGGTTTTGAGCACGACGGGGTCGTTCCCGACGTCGTCACCCTCGCGAAGGCGATGGGTAACGGCATGCCGATCGGTGCGTGCTGGGCTCCGGTGGAAGTCGCTGCCAATTTCAGCCCTGGGGACCACGGAAGCACATACAGCGGTACGGCGCTCGCAACTGCAGCGGTCAACGCCGTTATCGATGAAATGCGGCGCATTGATGCCCCGGCTGTGGCTCGAGAACGAGGAGCTGCCTTGGCGGATCAACTCACGGAGCTCGATGGTGTCGAGGAGGTCCGCGGACGTGGACTACTACTGGGAGCCCGACTTCGTGATGGCATCGTCGCTGGTGAGGTAGCCGCGGCGGCGCTGCGTGTTGGGCTGATTGTGAATGCGGTCAATGCGTCCACCATCCGACTGGCACCCCCGATCACCGTGACCGAGGGCGAGATCGCCGAAGCAGTTGCACTCCTCGGAGCGTCAATTACAGAAGTGGTTTCCTGATGCGCCACCTGCTTGATATCACTGATCTGAGTCGGGCCGATCTGTCGCTGGTACTCGACCTCGCGCAACGTCCGATTTCACAACTTGATCGGCCGCTCGAAGGTTCTGGCGTGGCTCTGGTCTTCGAGAAGCCGTCGAATCGAACTCGGCATTCGATGGAAATGGCAGTAGTTCAACTCGGTGGGCATCCGGTGTATACCCGTGGCGAGGAAGTCGGCATCGATACACGTGAGCCAGCAGAGGACATCATGCGAATCCTTCAGGGATATCACGCCATGGTGGCGGCGCGAGTATTCAGCCACGAGGTGGTGGAGCGCATGTCGGTGGTTGCAACAGTGCCGGTGGTCAACATGTTGTCCGACCGCTCTCACCCGTTGCAGGCGCTGGCTGATCTGCTCACGATGACACGGGAGTTTGGTTCGCTCACCGATCGGGTGATCGCGTGGGTTGGCGACTACAACAACGTCGCCCGGTCTTTGGGAGAAGTCTGTGCGTTGACGGGAGCCACGATTCGTTACGCCTGCCCCGACGGCTTCGGTCCAAGCCCACAGGAATGCGCTCGGCTCCTCGCCCTCGGGGCGCAGGCGGTTGACGCTAGCTCTGACCCTCGTGAGATCGTTGCCGGAGCATCGGCGGTGCACACCGATACGTGGGTCTCAATGGGGCAGGAGGCTGATGCCGACGATCGCCGCTCGGCGTTTGCCGGATACACGGTTGACACTCAGATGATGGCCCTCGCCGCGCCGGACGCGATCTTCATGCATTGTCTGCCGGCTTATCGAGGCTTGGAAGTTTCGGCTGAAATCATCGACGGCCCACAGAGCCGGGTTATCGCTCAAGGACATGATCGGATGCACGCGGCGCGTGGATTGCTGGCGTTGCTCATGGGGGCGCAATGAGTTTGAAGATGCGGCGGCAGCAGGCCATCGCTCGGTTGATCGAGCAATCAGAGGTTGCGAGCCAAGTGCAGTTGGTCGAGATGCTCATGTCGGATGGGATCACCGCTACTCAGGCAACGGTCTCACGAGACCTGGACGATCTCGGGGCAATCAAGATCCGCACCTCAGGTGGCGCGTCGGTCTACGCGCTGCCTGCCTTCGCCACCGACCGGGTCGCGCCTGTCGATCAGTTGCGTCGGGTGATGGGGGAGTGGGTTGCAGAGGTGCTCAGTTCGCAGAATTTGGTAATCATCCGGACACCTCCTGGTTGCGCGCACGTGGTTGCATCCGCGTTGGACCGCAGCGCGATGGATGGCCTCATCGGTACCGTGGCGGGCGACGACACAGTGATGTGTATCGCTGCGGAGACGACGACAGGAGCCGCCCTGGCAGACCGACTCAGCGAACTTGCAGGACTCGATAGGGGTGGAGACGATGGCTGACGGCACTGGTGGAACCTCTGACACCCTCTGGCACGGTCGATTTGAGGGCGGGCCGGCAGAGGCGCTCATGGCCTTTACGGTCAGTCTCCCGTTTGACAAACGGCTGTGGAAGGTGGACATCAGGGCGTCAAAGGCGCACGTCCGCGGTCTGGGGCGAGCGGGCATCCTTCCGGAATCCGAGGTCGATTCGGTGCTCAGCGCCCTCGATGCTGTCGCTGAAGAGTTTGTTGAAGGAACCTTCGAATTTAAAGATGGCGACGAAGACATTCACACCGCGGTCGAGCGCCGAGTCACCGAGATTGCCGGCGACCCTGGCGCCAGGATGCATACGGCCAGGAGCCGAAATGATCAGGTTGCCACCGACCTTCGGATGTGGACCAAAGAGGCGATGGTTGCGGTAGCGGATGACCTCATCGGGCTCCAAGAGGTTCTTCTTGACAGGGCGCTTGCCAACCCCGGGGTGTATCTCCCTGGGTATACCCACCTGCAACGGGCCCAACCGGTCCTGTTGGCACATCACCTCCTGGCGCACGCATGGTCCTTTGGGCGGGACATAGACCGAATCCTCGACTCCCTTGACCGTATGGACGTATCACCGCTTGGAGCAGGCGCGCTCGCTGGAACATCGCTTCCCATCGATCCTGTCGAGACCGCACGTGATCTGGGATTCGCCGGTGTCTTCGAGAACTCGCTTGATGCGGTGAGCGACAGAGACTTCGTCGCGGAGTCGCTTTTTGATCTCGCACTTATTGGGATCCATCTCGCCCGGATCGGCGAAGAGTGGGTGCTGTGGAGTTCCGAGGAGTTCGGCTTCGTGACCATCGCGGATGCGTATTCGACGGGGTCGTCGATGCTCCCCCAGAAAAAGAACGCTGACATCGCTGAACTTGCTCGAGGTAAATCGGGACGGTTGCTCGGGAATCTCACTGGGTTACTTGCCACGCTGAAGGGACTACCGCTGGCGTACAACCGCGACCTGCAGGAGGACAAGGAACCACTGTTTGATTCGGTGGATCAGGTCCTGCTCGCCATCAAGGCGGTGAGCGGAATGATCGCCACGGCGACGTTCAACCGCGATGACATGGCCTCGGCCGCAGATGTTGAGGTCACTGCCGCTACCGACCTTGCGGAGTTTCTCGTGCGAGGTGGCACTCCATTCCGCCAGGCACACGCCATTGTTGGTCGGTTGGTCCGCCGCCACCTCGCTGGAGAGGGAACGCTCAGGGACCTTGCTGTCGACGAGATCGGACCGAATTGTGCAGAGCTTCTGGTACCCGGAGCCGGGGTTCAGAACCGGACCTCACGAGGTGGAGCCGGCCCAGTTCCGCTCCCCGCTCAGATCGAGGCCTTCACCGCTTCGGTTGCCCGGTCCAGGTCTCGCCTCGACGGCGTTCGTTGATGGCTCCTGTGCTCCTCGGCGAGGTTGTGGTGAC
>JBDQKN010000115.1:0-6536 GCA_040263235.1 Ilumatobacteraceae bacterium | reverse complement strand
GTCGTCACCGAGCGTCCACTGCCCGAAACTCTCGCCGAGGTCGGCATTCAGGTCCACCGCCGCCACGAGTCAGCCGCCAAACATCCCGGCGACCTCGGTGCTGTCAAGGCGGCGGAAGCACCGTCGGCCGTTCCCGCGCTCGAGCACTGCGACCTCAAGATCGTCCGGGTTGATCGTTCGATCGGGGCCCGAGAGAGCCGAAGAACCCAGACGAACAGTGTCAACGAGGTCAGACCCGTCGACGAAGCCCTCCAATAGGCGAGCAGCGATTGCCTCTGAGTCGCCTCCGAGAACGCAGGTGTCCGCGTGGTCGACGACCGTGCCGTCATACATGATGTGGAAGATCTGATCGCCCGAGCCAGGCTCGAGTCCAACCTCAGCAACAAGGATTTCAACCTCCATCGGCTTCATTCCATGGGTGAATGCATTTCCGAGGAGTTGGGCGTAGTCGTTGGCAAGGCCCCGGGCATCGACATCATCGCGGGAGTACTGGTAGCCCGTCATTTCGGCAGCTCGGATGCCGGCGACTCGGAGCTGATCGAACTCGTTGTATTTGCCGACGCCGGCGAATGCGATCCGGTCGTAGATCTCGCTGACCTTTCGGAGGGATTGAGAGGTGTTCTCTGCAACGATTGCGACACCATCACGCCAACGCAGTGCTACGAGGGCGCGTCCCCGAGCGATGCCCTTGCGAGCAAAATCTGCTCGATCTTTCATCGCCTGTTCTGGGGCTACATAAAACGGCATGCTCATCGCTCGACTCCTTGTCCAGCGGCCGAGATGATCTCCCGGTAGCGCTCCGCCAATTCAGTGTCGTCAATGGTCTGCCACCCATCAGCGGTGATCGTTGCAACGATCGGGTAAATACCCCGGACCATGTCGGGCCCGCCGGTCGCCGAGTCCGCCTCAGCGGCTTCCCAAAGGGACCGTGCAGCCAGTTCAACCGCAGCAGATCGATCGAGGCCGGGCCGAAAGCCGACCTTCACCACTGTTCCGGCGTGAAGCGAACCTGATCCCGTCGCAACGTACTCGCGCTCCTCGTATCGACCACCCAGCATGTCGTAGTCCCACAGTCGGCCCACCGAACGCCGAAGGTCGTAACCGGCGAAAATGGGAACAACACCGAGTCCTTGCATAGCGGCAGGAAGATTGGCTCGGACCATCGAGGCCAGCTGGTTCGCCTTGCCCTCGAGGCTCAAGGCCGTTCCTTGCACCTTCTCGTAGTACTCGAGTTGAACCTGGAACAGACGGATCATCTCAACCGCTGGCCCGGCTGCACCCGCGATCGCGACTCCTGAGTGGTGATCGGCGTGCACCACCTTCTCCATTGCACGCTGGGAAATTAGATGCCCCGAGGTTGCCCGGCGATCACCCGCCATCACCACTCCGTCGGCAAATCTCAGCGCAACGCAGGTCGTCGCATGAGGAACGCCTGAAATCGCCCCTGGTGGCAACGGGGCCGGTGCGGACTGTGTGCGAGCAAGTAGTTGCGAGAAATCAGATCCCGGATCGTCTCCAACGGGAAACAGCGGCATTGCCATATCTACTCCCCTCCCTTCTGCACGTATGAACGCACGAACTCCTCTGCATTGGACTCGAGCACTTCATCGATCTCGTCGAGCAGGTCATCGAGATCAGCACGATCCGAAGCGGGGCTTACCGAATCTTCCGCCACCGGCGGGTCCTCGACCTCAGACTCTCGCGATCGCTGTCGATGTGTCCGCTCAGCCATTGGGGCATCCTTTCCAAGCAATGATCGGACCGGCCCTCATCGGCCGAGCCTTCGCACAAGTTCTGCCGCAGTTGGACTCTGCTCCAGCACGTTAGCCAGCAGTTCAGCAGTCCCGCGTAACGGTTCTGCCATCGCCACCCGACGCAGCGGATCTGCTCCAACATCGAACACGATGGAATCCCAGTTCGCCGCCACAACCGAGTTCGCATACTTCTGAAGGCATCGTCCGCGGAAGTATGCGCGGGTGGTCTCAGGAGGGTCGCTCACCGCCGAATTCACCTCTGAATCTGAAATCAGTCGCCTCAATCCCACGCGGTCGGCCAGACATCGCTCTGGTCGCAGATCGTGGTACTGCAGGTCGATTGCTCGGATTCGCGGTGCAACTGGCGACAGTCCGTGACGTTCGGCGTACGCCACCGTGAGACGTTGCTTAGCTACCCAATCCACACGGTCGGCCATTGATTCCGGGTGGGTCTCAAGCCCAGCCAATACCTGTTCCCATTCACTGAGCGCCATAGTTGCAACGTCGGTTCCAACGGCTTCGCCCCCGTGACGCTCAAACCAAGTCCTGGCCACGTCAAGTAGCCGCCACTGCAGTTCTAACGCCGTCAGGTGATCGCCGTCAGATGTTTCAACGGTGGCGCTCAGAGTGGGATCATGACTGATTGCCCGAATCGCGCGCACTGGGTCAACAAGCAGCGGGATTCCTGCCGACAGGCCATCTTCGATCGCGGCGAGAATCATTGCGGTCGTGGCAACCTTGAGGAACGTCGCTGTCTCGGACATGTTGGCATCGCCGGCGATGACGTGCAGACGCCGGTACCGATCAGGATCACAGTGCGGCTCGTCACGGGTGTTGACAATCGGGCGCCGCACCGTTGTCTCAAGTCCAACCTCTTCCTCAAAGAAGTCAGCTCGTTGAGATATCTGGAAGGCGACAGCGTCGGAATCAGCCCCAACCGCCTCGCAGCCGACCTTTCCTGCTCCACAGAACACCTGGCGAGAGACGAAATGAGCCGTGATCCCGCGGATTATGTGTCCGAATGGAACATCGCGGGAAACGAGGTAATTCTCATGGCACCCGTAGGAGTTTCCCTTCCCATCGGAATTGTTCTTATGAACAATGATCTCAGCGCCCTCCGGGAGCGACCCCTTGGCCGCTCGCATTGAACGGCGAAGAATCTCCTCGCCGGCGCGGTCCCAGCGAACCGCCTCCAACGCCGTTCGCACCTCGGGAGTTGACATCTCAGGATGGGCATGGTCGACGTAATAGCGGGCACCATTGGTGAGCATCGTGTTCACCGGAACCAAGTCCAATTCCGGGTCAGGGTCTAAAACCGACGGTTCGTGAATCATCCGTGCATCTCGACGCGGAGATTCGGTGCTGGTGTCGAATCCTGCAGAGCGACCGATGTCGGCGAGATACGAATTGATCAGGAGTCCGGACGCGGCCACCGGATTGTTCTCAGCGCCGAGCACGACGATGCCGAACTCAGTCTCGAGGCCACACACCTTCGGAATGGCCATGGGCTAGAGGTACTGCCCCGTTGGTGTCCGCTCAATGGCCCGCCCGCCGATACCCGCCGAACGGTCGACGACGGTCCGAATGAACACGATTCGTTCGCCCTTGCGTCCGGACACTTTCGCCCAGTCATCCGGGTTCGTGGTATTCGGAAGATCCTCGTGCTCCCTGAACTCACGGCGTACGGCAACGAGAAGGTCATCAGTTGAGATGCCACCCTCACCGCCGGCGACAACTCTTCGTATGGCAGCAGTCTTCGCACGCCTGACGATGTTTTCGATCATTGCCCCTGAAACGAAGTCGCTGAACTGAAGAGTTTCCTTCTCGCCATTTACATAGGTCACTTCAAGGAAGTTGTTTACCGGGTCGTCGCTATACATCTCGGCGACCGTTGATGAGATCATCGACTCGGCAGACTCTCCCGGAGCGATCGGCAACGCATCGGTGAGGTACCGAGCCATGATCTGTGCAGCCGCACGTTCGTCGGGCCTTTCGATACGAATCTTCACATCGAGCCGCCCCGGTCGAAGGATCGCAGGATCGATCAGGTCTTCTCGGTTCGTCGCACCGATGACAATCACATTTCGGAGACCATCGACCCCATCGATCTCAGCGAGCAACTGGGGGACCACGGTCGATTCCATATCGGACGACACCCCCGAACCACGTGTACGGAACATCGAGTCCATCTCGTCGAAGAAGACGATGACCGGCCAGCCCTCCTCACTCTTTTCTCGCGCACGCTGAAAGATGGTTCGAATTCGACGTTCGGTTTCACCGACGTACTTGTTAAGAAGTTCAGGCCCCTTGATATTGATGAAGTAACTGCGTCCCTTATCCTCGCCGATCGACTCGGCCACCTTCCGGGCCAGGCTGTTTGCCACTGCTTTCGCTATCAAGGTCTTACCGCAGCCAGGTGGCCCATAGAGCAGGATCCCCTTCGGAGCCGGCAACTGGTACTCAGCGAAGAGCTGATGGTGCAGATAGGGCAACTCGACTGCCTCTGCGATCATGTCGATCTGCTCATCGAGACCGCCGATGTCGGTATAGGAGACATCGGGGACTTCAGTGAGGAGCAGATCGTCGACCTCAGCAGGCGGCAGCACCTCCAACACCATGGAACTTCGCGGATCGAGACGCAGCCGATCTCCGGCGCGTATCCGACGGCCTCGTACCGCCGATCCGAGTTCGCAGACGACATCGTCGTCAGTGGCTGTGCTCACGATGACCCGCACGCCGTCGTCTAGGACTTCCTTGAGCGATACGACATCGCCAACAACTGCCGAGGGCCTGACTCGCACGATCGCCTGCGCCTCGTTCAACACCACTTCGTCGCCAGGTCCAACCGCTTCGATGTCAACCGATGAGTCAAGGTTCACACGCAGCTTCCGCCCGGCAGATTGAACGTCCACAGTCCCGTCCTCGTTCCGACCGAGAACGACCCCGTAAGGGTTTGGTGGGGCCGAGAGCGATTCGACCTCAGAACGAAGCGAAGCAATGTGTTCGCGCGCCTCGCGTAGCGTGAAACTCAGGCGCTCGTTCTGCGTAACCGTCTGAGCGATGCGGCCTCGAGCCTCCAGCAATTGCTGTTCCAGAGCGAGTATCCGGGTTTCCAGCGACATCCCAGACGGTGTCGGGCGAACGCTCTCGTTCGCCATCGACGTCTCCGATCCGTCAGGGGATCGCACCTCGTCCTCGCCCACCGTTCGCCTCTTGAGCGACCCTACACCGGAGGATTCGTGGGTGCTGTGCGGAACTTGCCTGCGAAGTCGTTGAAGAAGGATGCTGACCAAACCGAGGTCTCGGGTAACATACGGGGGTCATCGACACCGACGAACCAAGGAGCATCACCCCATGAAGGTCTGGATCGACCAGGATCTCTGCACCGGCGACGGACTCTGCGAGGAGATCGCCCCCGACGTGTTCACACTCCTTGACGACGGACTCGCCTATGTCAAGGAAGGCGACAAGGTTTTCGCTACAGCCAAGGGCAACCCGCAGGGGGCAGAGGGCATGGCAGAATTCGCCGATAGCGCCCTCGACTCGGTTATCGAGTCAGCCGAGGAGTGCCCCGGCGAATGCATCTATATCGAACCCTGATTCGCAGCGTCGTCTCCCGCTGAATCAGACGAAGGGCGCCGGCGTCCGGCGCCGAGGAATCTCCCAACGGTCAGGAATCCCGTGTGGGCGACCATCCGATGGTCAGGCCTGACCGCTTGGCCATCGATGTGCCAACCCCGGTGAAGAACTTCGATTGTTCGGGTATCGGTCCATCGGCCCTTTAATGCCTCACGTGTCTGCACCGCCTGAGTGATCGAGGGCGTGTATGCCACGAGAATTCCTCCGGGCCGAAGCACTGCCTCAGCATGGGGTGCCACGCGCCACGGTTCAGGCAAGTCGAGCACCACCCGATCGAAGGGCCCATCCGCTGGGTCGATGCCGTCATACGAGTCGCCGATCCTGACGTGATATCGGCTGAGCGCTGACTCGCCGAGGAACGCACGAACATTTGCCTTGGCGCGGTTCGCGAAGTCCTCCCGAATCTCATAGCCCACGATCTCTGCTCCGTACCGGAGCATCGTCATCGACAGAGCCCCTGATCCCACTCCGCTTTCAAGTACACGCACACCGGGAGCAATGTCGGCAAGGATGCAGATTGGCGCTAAGTCTTTCGGGTAGATCACCTGTGCGCCTCGAGGCATCTCGAGGACGAAATCCTCGAGAGTGGGGCGCAGCACGGTGTATTCAGCACCTTTTGTGCTCGACACCACAATGCCCTCGGGGCGACCAAGGATCTCGGCATGAGGCACAAATCCCGCATGGCTGTGGAATTCGCCACCGTCGACCAACTCGACCAAGTAACGCCGGCGCTTCTGGTCGAGAAGAAGCACACGCTGCCCGACCTCAAATACCGATCCTGCCGCTTCGTTCATGTGCTCCCCCTCATGATGTCCCCCACTGCTCATCGAATGCCTTTCGTCTCCGTCGGTCGAGAATGACTCTGACCGGCACCGGTTCGTGACCGCTCGCTGTCGAAACCAAGCGACAGAAGGCGCAAGGCTCATCGAGCGAGGATGTCGGGGATCCGCACTCGGGACATGCCATTGGGTCGCTGTGGGCCACACCGGTGGCAAGCACTGGAGACATCCGTTCGAGAAAGCCCAGAACGAAAGAGGCCGTGACTCCGGGCGAATTGACCTCAAGCGCTGCGAGCGATTCCTTGTACGCGAGATGCCTGTTACCCACGGCCATTGGGCACTCCTCAACCACGTAGTCGATACC
>JBDQKN010000114.1:0-6605 GCA_040263235.1 Ilumatobacteraceae bacterium | reverse complement strand
GGCATCAGGAAGGTCCTCTGCCCGACAGACGAGCGCACGGCGGAAGAACCTGATCGTGATGTCATCAAGCAACTGTTCGGTGGCGACTCGGTCGAGGCCGAGCGACTCGACGTCGGCCTGCCCGTCGTCGCCAAGCTGTGCCGGATTCATCGATGCCAGATCAGCGTCCCCTAGATAGGCGAGGCCTGCCCGGTTGACCAGATCAACGAAATCGGTCAGGAGGTAGGGCTTGTTGTGCTCAACCAGATGCTCGAAATACAGGTAGTGGTCGCTGAGTTTCTGAAGGAGCTCGGCTTCATGTGCCAAGAACCCAGAAAGGGGACCATTCTCCGGGGAATGTTGCTGCCACATCGCGAGTATTCGACGAGCATTCGCCGCCATCTGGTCCGCAGGCCCTTCAGGAACCCACCGCCGCAGCATCTCGCGGATCATCCCTCGTGCCGACCACCCGGGTAGCGCGTTGAAACTGATGAAACCGACCCCACCTGGGGCCAGCATCGACCGCTGAAGAGTCAGGATCTGATCTCGCACGTCATCCGGCACCCATGAGAAGACCCCATGGCAGATGATGTAGTCGAACTCACCAAGATCGTTACCGATGTGACGGATATCAAGCGACCTGAATTCGCAGTTGCGAAGGCCAAGTGACGCCGTATCTGCCTGTGCATCAGCAATCTGAGACGGGGCGTGATCGATTCCGATGAAGTTCGATTCGGGAAAAGCTGCTGCCAGACCGACGAGGTTTCCACCGCGGCCACATCCAAGTTCGAGAACTCGGCAGGAGTTCGCTGGGGCAGTCGTCAATCCGAGGAGCGACCCCGCCGTGCCAAGCCAATCGGGATTGGTGGCCCGGAACGGGAAATTGTCGTAACGGAACCGGTCGTACTCGGCGAGGTCGATCATCGTTCGATCGCCCGCCGGACTCGACCCGTGTCCCATGGGTGCTAAAGCGTATGCCGCTTCGGGCCCTCCTCGACGCGGCGGTTACCATCCACACATGGGGAGCCCTCACACATCGACGACTGGAATCACTCCAAGCCATCACGATGTGATCGTGGTCGGTGCCGGGATTTCGGGAATCGGCGCTGCCGTTCACCTCACCGAACGATGCCCTGACCGATCCTTTGTTGTCCTCGAGGGACGCGAGAACATCGGCGGAACCTGGGATCTCTTTACCTACCCCGGCGTTCGTTCAGACAGCGATATGCACACCCTCGGCTTCTCGTTCAAGCCATGGAAGGCAGAAAAATCGATCGCCGACGGGCCATCGATCATGGCCTACCTTCGTGAGACCGTCTCAGAGCACGACGTCGAACGTCATATTCGATTCGGACACCAAGTTCAGGCCGCATCTTGGGATTCTGGCACTGCAAGATGGACCCTCACCGTTCAGCACGATGGTTCGACCCTCACGATGACCTGCGGCCTGCTCTTCATGTGTGCGGGTTACTACAACTACCGGCATGGACATACCCCAGACTTTCCGGGACGAGATCGGTTCGTCGGCAAGGTCATTCACCCACAGGCATGGCCCGATGAACTCGACTACGCCGGTAAGAACGTGCTGGTGATCGGTTCCGGAGCGACTGCGGTGACCGTGGTGCCAGCGATGGCAGAGACCGCAGCGCATGTGACCATGCTCCAACGATCCCCCACCTGGATGGTGGCTCGACCCGACACAGATCGCGTCGCAAACATCCTTCGGCGAGTCCTTCCCGAACGCGTGGCGTATTCGCTCACCCGCCTCAAGAACACCGCCATGCAGCAGTTCATCTACCGAAAGACCCGAACTGAGCCCGAGGTGATTCGCCAGAAACTTCTCGACGGTGTACGAGCCGCAGTCGGCCCTGACGTCGATGTCGAACGCCACTTCACCCCGCCCTACGACCCGTGGGATCAACGACTGTGCCTCGTCCCAAATGGCGACTTCTTCACCGCGGTTCGCGATGGCCGAGCCTCGGTTGTTACCGACACGATCGAGTCGTTCACCAGCACCGGCGTCGAACTCGCATCCGGCGAGCACATCGAGGCTGACATCGTTGTAACCGCCACTGGGCTCGAACTCGTCACCCTCGGTGAGGTGACCGTGACCGTCGATGGACGCGAGATCAACTTCGCCGACACCTTCACCTACCGCGGTGTCGCGTATTCAGGGGTTCCGAATCTTGTGTCGACATTCGGGTACATCAACGCGTCGTGGACGCTGCGGGCCGACCTCACGAGTGCCTTCGTCTGCCGGTTGCTGAACCATCTCCGCAACACCGCCACAGATATGTTCACCCCAACGCTCCGGGATGGCGATGAGTCGATGCAGCAACGGCCATGGATCGACGACTTTTCCGCCGGATACATCCAGCGGGCCCTCCCACTCCTTCCAAAGCAGGGTGACCGAGAGCCGTGGACCAATCCTCAGCGCTACGCCGCTGACCGCAAGACACTCCTGCGTGGCGACCTTGACGACGGCGTCCTCCAATTTGCCGTAGCCGAGCATCGCACTCCGGCCATTGTCTGAAATCGCCACCCACCGAAAGGAATACCTGTGAGAGCTCTTTCTGTCACCGATCTGACCGGCCCGAACGGACTCGCCTTCACCGAACTCGACGAGCCAGCCGACGATTCGAGCGGCGTCCTCATCGACATGGTGTTCGGCGGAGTCTCGTTTCCCGACCTGCTCCAGACCAAAGGCATGTACCAGATCCGCCCCGACCCTCCATTCACACCAGGTGTCGAAGGCTCAGGCATCGTTCGTTCGGCCCCTCCCGGATCGGGGTTCTCTGCGGGCGATCGTGTCGCAGTCTGGGGCATGGGCGTTCATGCGGAGGTGTACAACGCCCGTCCGGAACAACTTTTCGTTCTCCCACCGACGATGTCGCTCGCAGAGGGAGCCGCATTCGTCCTCAACTACCAGACAGCGATGTTCTGCGCTGTTGACCGGGGCGGCCTGTCCGCCGGAGAGTCGATACTGGTGTTGGGAGCTGCCGGTGGGGTGGGTACCTCGGCCATCCAGGTGGCACGCGGTGTTGGCGCCGGCCCGATCATTGGCCTGGTCTCCACCCCCGCCAAAGCTGAAGTCGCCCTCGCAGCTGGTGCGGACCATGCCGTTCTCGTCTCCGACACCTGGAAAGACGAGGTGCTTGCACTCACCGGCGGCCGCGGGGTGGACATGACGTACGACCCGGTGGGCGGGGATCGATTCCTCGACGGTCTGCGCTGTCTGGCCCGAGGCGGGCGTCTCGTCGTGGTCGGCTTCGCCGCCGGCGAAATTCCGACAGTCAAAGTCAATCGCCTCCTACTCCGCAACATCAGCGTGGTCGGTGCAGCCTGGGGGGAAGCTGCAGCTGCCAACCCGGGGCTCGCCCTCGACATCCACCAACGGCTGCTCCCAATGGTGGACGCCGGGGTCATCAAACCACCGATCGGCGAGGTATTCCCGTTTGATCGAGCGGTTGAGGCATTCACCTCCCTCGATGATCGGACGGCGACAGCAAAGGTGCTCATCGCTATTCGTCCCGATCTGGCCGACCAATGACAAAGGAGTAACAACGCCGAACTCTCGGTCGATAACCCTCACGTATGCATCGGTTCGTCCTCGCGCTTCTCGTCATTCCGCTCGTTGCCCTCGGCCCTCGCTCATCCCAGGCGGATGAAGCAGTCGAAATAACAGCGAGCGCACTCGAGACCATCGATATCGACCTCGATCCCGTCGGGACAAACGGGCTTCTCGGCATCGAATTCAACGCTCCAAGTACCAACACCTTCACCACCTACAGCGAAATGCTGCGATGGGATACCGAAGGTGAGTGGATGACCTTTGACACCAACGAGAGTTCGCCGACGTTTTTCCAGCCGACCGGGGTCCTCGACGGGCCTCGAGCCGAGGCAGCCGCAACCTGGCTCAGATTGGAGGCATATCCGTCGACCGCTATCGACTGTGTCGGAGACGATCCGACTGATGAGTGCTACTGGAACTACGGATATCGCGCATTCGACGAACGCCATGGCGGCTTCCACGTCCAACTTGAACGCGCAGCAGGTGATCCGTGGCCCACCGTGGGCCGGGTCATTCCACCCACCCTCAATGATGAACACGGTGGCTTCCTAGCCCGGGGAGGGATCGTCTCCTCGATACCGATTGACGACGATCGGCTACAGATCGACGTTTTCCAGATCGACTGCTCGGTACACGAGGAGTGTGTTTCACCTCCGGTCTCCCCGACTGGCGTCACCTACGGCGCATTTGCCACCGGGACCAACCGTTCCGACATCTGGGCGGCTGGAGTGCTGTGGCCCGGACGGTACATGGTCTATGTCGAAGACCGTGCAGCGGATGTGAAGGTGCAGGGCATTGTTGATGTTGCGGCAGGACCGCTTCCGACCCTCGATCTTGATGCCCCGTGTTTCGCGATGCCGGTGTGTGTGACTGTTCCCGGATTCGATGAACCCGCCGCCGCTCAGAGCGGTTTCCACCCAATGGCGCCCGTCCGTCTTCTCGACACCCGAACGGGGCTCGGCATCGCCGAGGGACCAATGTCGCCCGGCGACGGCAGGTTGGATGATCCGAATCCATGGAACCGGGCCGACGCCACTCGAGCACATGAACTCAAGGTGACCGGCGCTGCGGGGATTCCAGAATCTGGTGTGGCAGCAGTTCTGCTCAATGTCACCGTCGTCGATCCTGTGAACGACGGATTTCTCACGGTTGGCCCGCGACCGGCAGGACGGGGCGAAGTCTTCGATGATCAAAATTCGTACGCTGCATGGCCATCATCGTCGAATCTCAATATTCGAACCGGAGAGACGGCGCCGAACATGGTGCTCGTTCGGGTCGGCGCTGGGGGCAAGATCCGCTTTCATCTCGATAGTTCCACCGCCCACATCCTCGCCGATGTCGCCGGATGGTTCTCGTCGGTGGCGCCTGAAGGGCCAGTCGCAGGTTTCACCGGTGTCGCGCCTCAGCGGCTCCTCGATACGCGAATTGACCCCGAAGGAGCACTGAGCCCAGGCGAAAGCCGTCAGCTCGTTATTGCTGGGTCTGCAGGCGTCCCCGATGGGGCTGAGGCAGTAGTACTCAACGTGACTGCGGCCGAGCCTGCTGCTCGGGGTTTCGTCACCATCCATCCTTCTGGAAACAATCCCCCCAACGTTTCCAATCTCAACCTCAGCCCCGGAGTGACCCGGGCGAACCTTGTCGTCGTCGCTCTCGGCGGCGACGGTGGAATCGATCTGCGAACCGAGTTGTCGAGCACCCACCTCATCGTCGACATCTTCGGTTACTTCCAAGCACAGAGCGGCGAGATGACGACTGTGGCTGACCCATTCCGTGTCGCCGACACCCGCACCGGAACCGGCACTGACCTGCGCCCGTTGTCCTCTGGCGAGATCCGACGGGTCCAGATCGCTGGAATTGGCGATATCCCGAGCCACGCGACAGCCGCATACCTCAATCTCACCGTTACGCAGCCAGTGGGTGCCGGATTCTTGACCGCATGGCCGGCAGGGTCTCCCCCTCCAATCGTGTCGAACCTCAACTGGTCAGCTGGACAGACGATCCCGAATATGGCTGTCATTCCACTCAGCGAGGACGGCTCAATCGACCTGCGAGTAGACCTTCCGTGGGACCCATCGGGCACCGCTGAAGTGCTGGTTGATGTGCTTGGCTGGGTGTCCTGAATCACCGGCCGTTCACCCGTTGGACACGGGTATGCATTGCCACTGGTACGTCTGGCCCCTAGCCTGCTACCACCCAGTAACCCCGGGACAATCCCGTTCCGGTTGAACAGGGGGAGGACCAATCCATGATTAAGACACGTGCACGCCAATTCGGCGCACTCGTAGTCGGTCTCTCGCTCGTCGCCGCCGCCTGCGGTGGTGACGATGCTGCTGAGCCCGCTGCCGACGGCGCCGCTGACGGCATTCTCCGCCTCGGCGGCATCCTGCCCGAGACCGGCAACCTTGCTTTCCTCGGACCACCCGAGTTTGCTGGTGTCGAACTCGCAGTCAAGGAAATCAACGAGGCCGGCGGTGTCCTCGGCAAGCCAGTCGAATGGCTCCCGGGCGACTCCGGCGACAACGGTGACGTGGCGAACGCCACCGTCGACCGTCTCCTCGCTGAGAACGTTGACGCCTTCATCGGTGCCGCATCTTCGGGTGTGTCTCTGACCGTCATCGACAAGATCACCAAGGCCGGCAAGATCCAGTTCTCGCCCGCCAACACATCGCCGACCTTCACCGATTACGCAGACAACGGCCTGTACTTCCGTACAGCGCCGTCCGACGTGGTTCAGGGTGCGGCTCTCGCCGACCTCATGATCGGTGATGGCGCTCAGACCGCTGCCTTCCTCGTGCTGAACGATGCCTATGGCACCGGCCTGCTCGAGTACACCAAGGCTCCGTACGAGGCCGCAGGCGGCACCGTCGCCTACGAAGTCGTCTACGACCCGCAGGCCGAGAACTTCGACGCCGAAGTCTCAGCTGCAGTCGCTGCTGACGCCGACGCCATCGTCATCATCGGCTTCGATGAGAGCACGAAGATTCTCACCGGCCTCATCGAGGCTGGCGCCGGCCCCGCTGACAAGCTGATCTACGGTTCCGACGGCAACATGGGC
>JBDQKN010000113.1:0-6770 GCA_040263235.1 Ilumatobacteraceae bacterium | reverse complement strand
TCTCAATGGCAGCGAAGTCCTCCCCCCGCCGACCTCGGTCAAGCCCCGACGCCACCACCGTCATTTTGGTGCGGCATGGCACTACCCCAACCACAGGGCGGGTGCTGCCCGGGCGGGCACCGGGCCTCCACCTGTCAGAGGTCGGGCTGACTCAGGCCAACACAGCGGCCGATCGTATTTCGGGACTCGCGCGTGTCGATGCCGTGTACTGCTCGCCTCTCGAACGAGCCAGAGAGACCGCCGCTCCGATCGCACGAGCACGCAGCCTGCGCCCAAAAGTCGAACGGGGTCTTCTCGAATGCGACTTTGGTGACTGGACAGGAGCGGAACTCGCCACGCTCATGAAGCTTCCCGAATGGTCGACAGTGCAACGAGCCCCGTCAACCTTCAGGTTTCCAAACGGGGAGAGCTTCACCGAGATGCAACTTCGGATCGTGTCGGCCCTTGATCGACTTCGAGAGCGGCATCCTGGTGGGACCATCGTCTGTGTCTCCCATGCCGATCCGATCAAGGCAGCAATCGCGCACGCGATCGGGACCCATCTTGACCTGTTCCAACGAATTGTCGTGTCGACCTGTTCGATCTCAGCTGTGAGCCTTACGGCCCATGGCCCAGCGGTGCTGACCGTCAACTCCACCGGCGGCCCAATTGGAGATCTCGCCCTCTCATGAACGACCGTTCGGACGATCCGATCGATGAACGACTCGATGATGTCGAGGTATTCACCACTGGCACCGTCGGCCGCCCTGGGTCACGGGTGTTCTTCCTCCAGATCAGGGCTGCCGGGCGACGCTTCGATCTGAAGTGTGAGAAGGCCCAGGTGGCTGCCATCTCGCGCTATCTCGATGACGTCCTCCAAGATCTCCCACCCCCAGAGGATCGACCCCTTCCAGCGGCCCTCGACATGGCGGCGCCAACCGGAGAGGGATTCATCCTCGGGAGCATCGCCCTCGGCTACGACGCTCACGGTGATCGTGTGATTCTCCAACTGGGCGAGATCGGCGGGCCTGACGACTCAGATGATTCCGACGACGATGAACCCGACACTGACGAGTCCGATGTGGGCCAGATCCGAATCTCGGTGACCCGTGGCCAGGCAGCAGCGTTTCGTGAGCATGCTGAACAGGTCGTCGCTGCCGGACGGCCACCATGTCGGTGGTGCGGCGGACCGATCGATCCCGATGGGCACCCGTGTCCCCGAATGAACTGATGGATCAAATCGCCTTCCTCGAATCCGCTGAGGTCGAGGTCGAGGGACGTATGCCGTGGAGTTCAAACGCCACGTTTGCAGTGTTCATGCGTGTCGATGACGTGGAACACCGTGCGATCTACAAACCGTTGCGGGGCGAACGACCACTGTGGGACTTCGAGCCTGGTCTTCACCGACGCGAGCGGGCGGCCTGGGTCTTGAGTGAAGCGTTGAGGGTCGGGGTCGTGCCACCGACGATTCTGCGCGATGGGCCATTCGGCGAGGGGTCATTCCAGTGGTTCGTCAACGCTGACCACAGCGAGCACTACTTCACGATCGTTGAGCAGCGAGCCGACCTGCACGCACGATTGAGAGACATCGCTCTCTTTGATTTCGCTGCCAATAACACCGACCGCAAGAGTGGCCATTGTCTCCTCGCCGACGACGGGGTGTGGGCCATCGACAACGGGCTCTGTTTCGCTGCGCCCTTCAAGTTGCGAACCGTGATTTGGGAGTTCGCCGGCGAGCCAATTTCGACTGACCGGGTACACGACCTCGCTGCGCTGTCTGACGACCCCGGCGATGAACTTCGGTCGCTCCTGGCCGACGACGAGATTGAAGCGTTACGTCGGCGTTGCGGTGAACTCGCAGACTCGGGGGTCCTACCTGCTGACGACACCGGCGGTCAGCGCTACCCCTGGCCACTGGTATGACTGTCGACTCCACCCGTGACGACGTCTTAGACGAGCGGATCCATGGGGCAGATCTCGATGATCTCGTTCGGCTCGTCGACGACCGAACCGCGAGCCGAGACTGGGCTGGCCTCCTCCGAGCCCGGAACCGATGTGCGGCCGCTGTGGCAACCGGCCGACAACTCTGGCCGGTCGCCACCCTTGCTGAATACCGACTCGCCCTGTGGGCCCCCACGGTGTGGTGTGCGGCGGTACTCGATGAGGACTCCGGCCGGTTCACCCCAGGACCGCTCAGCGAGGTTGCAGCGGTCAATCACACATGGGCGGATCTCGGCCCCCACCTGACTCCAGGGCCAACGGCTACCTACTTCGCCCACGAGCGCTCACTGCGCGGCGAGAGCATTCCGGATGAAGCCCTGGCCGAAGCCGTGCCCGTGATTGACATACCGGTGCAACGCCAGCCATGGGAGCCCGAATACGCCCTCGCCCGATACGACGACGATGGCGTTCATGTCGATCGGCCAACCCTCACGGTGAAGCTCGAGGAGGTGCCCCTGCCAGCCGGCGATCCGGCCCAACGGGTGGACGATGACGACACCAACCTCGCCTTCAGGCAATTGCTCGACACCTGGACCGAACACTCCAATGGTCGAGCCGAGGTGGTCTGCGTCGAGGGCAACCATCTGGAGGCGATTGCCCAACTCGGTCTGTCCACGGCGCGTGTAGCCGAGATCTCCCGTGATTCAGCGCTGTCGCTTCTGACCTGGGCGGCTGCCAGCGGAGGGGCGCATGGACGCCGCCGGGGTACGGCAGTCGGACGGTTCGGAACCTGGTGGCTACTCGCTGCCATCACGGACCAACTTGACAGTTGGCCGGGTGACCCGACAGACGAGCACGGCGCCATGGGCGAGGCCATCACCGGCCTGCGCTGGTGGGCCTGGGACGCGAACGAGCCGGACGACGGCTGGCGTGTCCGGCTCGTGGCGCAATCCGTCGAGGACGGATTGTCGTGGGTGTTCTCAGCTGACGATGTGGCCTGATCAGCCTCTGGCGCGCAGGGCTTCGATCAGCTTCGGCAGCACCTTATGAACATCGCCGATGATCCCGAGGTCTGCCACACCAAAGATTGGTGCCTCGGCGTCCTTGTTGATCGCGATGATGTTCTTTGATCCCTTCATGCCAACCATGTGCTGGGTAGCGCCCGAGATACCAGCGGCGATGTAGACGTTGGGCTTGACAACCTTGCCCGTCTGGCCGACCTGCATTGAGTAGGGCACCCAGCCAGCGTCGACGATCGCCCGAGAGGCGCCAGCGGCTCCCTTGAGCAACTTGGCGAGATCATCAACCATGGCGAACTTGTCGGCCTCACCGAGACCACGGCCACCGGAAACGACGATGTCGGCCTCGTCGAGCTTGGGTCCGGTCGACTCTTCGACGTGCACCGCCGTCACCATGGCACCACCGGTTGATCCGAGTTCGGGCACCGGTGCTGCGATCACCTCAGGTGCGCCAGCACCCGCTGATTCGGCAGCGAATGACTTGGGTCGGAACGCCGCCAGATACGGGGCAGATCCAGAGAAGGCCGTGCTGACAAGGGTGTTACCACCGAATACCGGAGTGGTGACGGTGACAGACCCACCCTCGACGGCGATATCGGTGTTGTTGGTCAAGACCGTGCGGTCGACTTTCACCGACAGGCGAGCCATGACGTCACGTCCCTCATAGTTCTGGGGGAACATGATGAGGTCAGGTGCGTTGCCACCGTCGATGGCCGCCTTCATCGCTGCTGAAACAGCAGCGCCGGGCAACGCGCCACCAAGATCACCGGTGGCTAGAACGGTGGTTGCACCGTATTCGCCGAGCACCCCGGCGATGGCTGAAGCGTCACCGCCGACGAATGCCGACACGGTTCCGCCGAGGGTTCGTGCCTTGGTGAGGAGCTCGAGGGTTCCCGAGGTAGCCGTTCCGTTGTTCTCCTGTGCGAAGACCCAGATGTTCATGTTTGTTTCCTGTCCTGTCTCGATCGTGTCGCGTGAATCAGATGACCTTGAGTCCCTCGAGGAACTCAACGATCGTGCCGAACGACTCTCCGTCGTCCTCGATAACGGTTCCGGCCTCACGTGCCGGAGCGGCGGTGACGGCCGCGACCGTTTGGCCTGAACCCGCCCATCCGACTGGGGTCACGCCGAGATCGCCAGCAGTGACGGTCTCGAGTGGCTTTGACTTGGCGGCCATGATGCCCTTGAAGCTCGGGTAGCGAGGCTCAACGACACCAGCGGTAACGCTCACCAGCGCCGGCATGGGGCACGTGACTTCGTCGTAGCCGGCCTCGGTCTGACGGTCGACCTTGAGGGTCGAACCTTCGACAGCAACCTTCTTGGCGAAGGTGACGGACGGAAGGTCGAGCAACTCTGCCATCTGCTCGGGGACGGTTCCGGTGTAGCCATCGGAAGATTCGGTGCCTGCGATCACCAAGTCGGCGCCTCCCAGGCGCTGCACGGCAGCGGCAAGGATCTTGGCGGTGGTCAATGCATCAGATCCAGCGAGAGCAGGATCAGAGACGAGCACCCCCTGAGCAGCGCCCATGGCCAAGGCGGTGCGCAGTCCCGACACCTCGTCGTTCGGGGCCATCGAGACGAGAGCAACCTCGCCCCCACCGGCCGCATCGACCAATTGGAGGGCCATCTCGACCCCGTAGCTGTCCGACTCGTCGAGGATCAATTTGCCATCCCGCTTGAGTTGGTTTGTCGACGGATCCAGCTCGCCAGGGAGCGCCGGATCAGGAATCTGCTTGACGCACACGATCACCTTCATGACGACATTGTTACCCGCAGGTACCGACCGTGCCCAACTCTGGCAACATGGCGCACTGATACCGTCATCAACAGTGCGCATTCTGCTGGTGGTCAACTCCTTTGCCTCGTCGGTGACGGCGCGCAATACCGTGACGGTGCACCGCGAACTCAGTCGCGAACATGACGTCGAACTGGTCGAGACCAACCGGCGGGGTCACGCCATCCGATTCGCCCAAGATGCTGCCCGTCGTGGGCTCGACTGCGTTGTCGCCTTTGGTGGAGACGGGACGCTGAATGAAGTCGCGACTGGGGTTGCCGGGTCGCAGACGGCGCTCGCAGTCCTACCCGGTGGTTCCACGAATGTTTTTGCCCGCACGATCGGCATGCCAAACGACCCAATTGCTGCAACGCCTCGCCTGCTCGCCGGACTAGCGACTGGAGATATTCGTTCCATCGGTCTTGGCCGGGTCAACGGCCGCTACTTCTGCTTCCATACCGGAATCGGATTCGATGCCGCCGTGGTTGCGGCCGTCGAACGACACGCCTCGATGAAGAGGTGGTTCGGGCATCCATTGTTCATCTGGGCAGGCCTCCACACGTGGTGGCGTGGGTATGACAGATCGACGCCCCGGTTCTCGCTTCGGTCTGATGACGGACGCGACATCGGTGGTGGACGGTTCGCCGTGGTGCTCAACACCAGCCCCTACACCTACCTCGGCAATCGCCCTCTCAACCTCGCTCCCACCGCGGGATTGGCAGATTCGTTGGTCATCGTGACATTCACTGATCTCGGACTCAGCACGGTGTTCAAGGCGCTTCGGTCAGCTCTGAAGGGCAGTGGCCTTGGTGGACTCCACGATGTGGAGGAATGGTCGGCGACCGATGGTGTGACCGTCACCGTGGTGGGTGATCGGCCGGTTCCGTTTCAGGTGGACGGCGACCACCTAGGTGATGTGTCCTCGCTTCGCCTAGAGCACGTGCCTGACGCTGTCCGGCTCGTGTGGCCGAGTCAGCGCTGACGTGCCCGGATACCGAGTGCCACATCGGGCACGTTGGTGCAGATTCCATCGACGCCGATAGCGATGAGATTCGACTGGGTGGCAGGGTCGTCGCAGGTCCAGACGTTGACGGCGATGCCCATCGAGTGAGCTCGTCGAAGCAGTACTGCGTCGAGGTCTCGAAAATGAGGGTGCCATGCGCCATGGCCATGGCGAGCGGCCATCTCCAACCCGGCGGCAGCATCGCCTGCGGTGAGCAGCGCCGTCCGCGCCCCCGGCAACCGACGTCGCATCTCGTCAACTGTCGCTCTGTCGAAGCTTGAGATCAGCCATCGGGCTAACGGGTCGTTGCGACGCTCAATTTCGGCGATCACATCGGTCACGGCGGCCAACTCCGGGTCGTAGTCGGCATCGCTTCGGTCGTTCTTGATCTCAATATTGACGAAGGCTCCACCGCAGGCATTGAGGGCAGCTGCGAGATCGGCAACATACGAGGGAAGTTCGGCGCGCCGGGTGGCAGCGATCAACCGGCCATCGGCGAGATGAGCATCGTGATGCACCACTGCGTGACCATCAGCGGTTCGTCGCACATCGAGTTCGATTCCATCTGCCCCAAGGTTGACGGCCAATTCAAAGGCCTCGAGGGTGTTCTCCGGCGCCCGTGCACTAGCACCACGGTGAGCAATGACAAGAGTCACGACGGCAAGATAACCCGACGGGCACCTGCCACCGGGAACCCATCTCTCAATGAGATAGGGCATCCGCATCACTGGCAGGTGAACTCCAAATGAACCCTTGCGCGCGACTCGGTCCGCACCTAGCGTCTGAACGCCGGGTGCGTACAGATGTACCGGACACCCGTCCCCCTATCGGCGTTCAACCCCCAAGGAGTCACAGTGACGATGACCGGCAGCACCGATGCGCTCTCCATGGCCGACGATTCATGGCGAGACTCTGCCCTCTGTCGGAACACCGATCCCGAACTGTTCTTCCCGATCGGCACGACGGGCTATGCCGTCATCGCCGTAGACGAGGCAAAGCGAGTCTGCGATGAGTGCATCGTGACCGATGCTTGTCTCGACTACGCACTTGCCAC
>JBDQKN010000112.1:0-6833 GCA_040263235.1 Ilumatobacteraceae bacterium | reverse complement strand
GAGCCCGAGTCCGTAGCGGACCGCATCATGGGGACGATCGATGCTCTTGATGACACGATCCGCGATATCCGAAACACCATCTTCGAACTTCACCTGCGCCGCGAGCCGGCCCCCTCGGAGCGACTGACGAACCTCATCCATGACCGAAGTCAGCCGCTTGGTTTCACGCCGACGATCTCCGTCGTAGGCGAGATCGATGACCTGGCATCGGAACTGATCGATGACCTGCTTGCCACCCTGGCGGAGGCGCTCTCGAATGCGATACGCCATGCTCAGGCAAACGCCGTCGACATCGTCATCGAACGACGTGACGCCTCTCTCTGTCTGCGGGTTGCCGACGATGGCATCGGCATGCCTGACGACACACCACCGGGAAATGGGCTCAACAACATTCTGTGGCGAGCCGCCAATCACGGTGGGCGTTGTGGCTGGTTCAGCGGAGAGACGGGTGGAACGGTGATGGAGTGGCACATCCCACTCATCGGGTGAGCTAACTGCCGGCTAGTACTGGGAGCGCTTGCGCTCCTCCATTCGTGCTGAGAATGCTGCCGCTTCAGTCCTTCGAGACATTCCCAATTTGGCAAGCAGATTCGAGACATAGTTCTTGACGGTCTTTTCCGCGAGGAACATCTCGGCGGCAATCTGACGGTTCGTCATCCCCTCGCCGATCAGATCGAAGATTTTGGATTCCTGCGGAGTGAGATCAAGGAGGCGCCCCTCCTCACTCGACCGAAGCCGACGCAGGGCCATCTTGGCTTCAGCGGCGTCGAGTAAGAGGGCTCCTTCAGCGATCCGGCGGACCGCGTCGACGAGGTCATTGCCCCGAATCTGTTTCAAGACGTAGCCCGCGGCACCGGCCATCGCTGCATCGAGAATCGCTTGGTCGTCGTGGAATGAGGTGAGCATCAGACAGCGGACGTCGTCGAACTCGCTTCGGATCGCTCGGCAGACCTCAATACCGTTGCCGTCGGCGAGTCGAACATCAAGAACGGCGACGTCGGGTTGGCACCCTCGGACGACCTGGAGTGCTTCAGTGGCTCCACCGGCCTCACCGACTACCTCAATGTCCTCCTCGGCACTGAGCATGGCGGCGACACCGGCCCTGACCACTTCATGGTCATCGAGTAGGAAGACTCTGATGGCCGTCTCTCCTGTACGTGTCACGAACCCCATCCTGACGGAACATGAGTTGCCGTTCTAGGGACCTTGGTCCCCGAGACACAACCCTGCTCATTGCTCAGGCAGCGAGCGATGACCGTTCGAGGATGTGGACCCCACATGCAGAACCAAGCCCGATGACGTGGGCGAGACCAACCTTGGCCCCTGCGATCTGGCGATCGCCACCCTCGCCACGAACGTGCTGACACACTTCCCAGATATTCGCAATGCCGGTCGCCGAGATCGGGTGACCTTTTGACTGCAGCCCTCCCGAGACATTTACCGGCATACGACCGTCGCGGAATGGTGCCCCCGAGTCAAAGAAGTCAACCGCCCCACCCTCTTCGCAGAGCATGAGGTTGTCGTAATGGACCAGTTCAGCCGTAGCGAAGCAATCGTGCAGCTCGACAAGGTCAAGGTCCTGTGGGCCGACACCGGCCTGCTCATAGGCCTGTCGGGCAGCATTGCGAGTCAGTGTGTTGACATCGGGAAGCACCTGACAGGCTTCCTGCCACGGGTCGGAAGTAAGCACAGAAGCGGACACCTTCACAGCTCGACGTTGCTGCTCAAGTGACAGGGTTCGAAGCGTCTCCCCATTGACAACGACCGCAGCAGCGGCACCGTCGCAGTTCGCTGAACACATCGGCCGGGTGTTCGGGTAGGCGCTCATGACATCGTTCATGATCTGCTCAAGCGGCATGGCCTTGGTGTAGGCCGCAAGGGGGTTCAAGGTGGAGTGGCCGTGGTTCTTCTCGCTGATGCGTGCAAAGAGCTCAAAGCTGGTGCCACCGTATTTGTGGCCGTACTCCATGCCGATCTGCGCAAAGACTCCTGGCATCGACTCGGTGCCGATTCGGCCATCCACCGGAGCAACCGCCCCGTAGCGTCCGGACCTCGTCCACTCGTCGCCATCTGACTTGGCTTTTCCACCCGAACCGAGGAGGCCTGCCCCGGCGAGCTTCTCCACTCCGACGGCGAGGCCATAGTCGACTTCTCCGGCTTTGACCGCCATGATCGCAGTGCGTAGAGCGGTCGCGCCGGTGGCGCACGCGTTCGAGACGTTGTAGGCCGGGATGCCGGTCTGGCCAACCTGCTTCTGCAGTTGCTGCGCAATGCCGCCAGATCCGAGGAGGTTTCCGGCAGCCAGGACTCCGATCTCGCGCATGGTGACACCGGCATCCGCTAGGGCACCCATAATTGCCTGCGCTCCGAGGTCGACCACGTCGAGATCGGGGTGCTTTCCGAACTTGGTCATATGAATCCCAAGGATCCAGATGTCGTCACTTCTGCTCATGGTGTTGTCCTCCTTGACGTGATCCCGCGTCAGGCGGGTTCGAATCCGTAGTTCACTGCTTCGGCCCCGACTGCGTCGGTGCCGACAACGGTGGTGGCCAGACGAACCGACATTCCGAGCGATACGTGTTCGGGGTCGGGTGGGCAGTTGATGATGTTGCCGCGGACACTGGTGCCACCGCAGTCGACGACCGCCGCCACGAAGGGAACCGGCACACCGGGTGCGGCGAAGGTCACGATCGAGAAGGCTCGAACCTCGCCCGTGGTCGCAATGTCGACTTGGCTGAACTCTGTGTTGAAACACGAGGCGCAGGCGTTCCGGCGGTCGAAGTATCGAGCTCCGCATCCGGTGCACTCATGGGCAACGAGATGTGGCTCGGGGTCGAGGACCAGATAGTCAACAAAGGGGATCTGGGTCACAGTGCTCATCATGCCTCCTCGCAGATGGTTGAGACGCTAGGCCACCACCAGCTGGCTGGACGAGTCGGTTCGCGACAGTGCCGAGGTGGCAGGCTGTGCACATGTCACCGCTCGCCGAGATGACTGGACTGTCAACCGAGGAATCTGCAATTGTCGACCTCGTCGCCGAATGGGTCGACCGAGAGGTTCGACCAGTAGCGCGCGAGCTCGAGCACAACGACACATACCCGGGCGAGTTGATCGACCAGATGAAACGGTTGGGCGTCTTTGGTCTCGCCATCAACGCTCCCTTCGGAGAGTCTGCGGTGTCAACTCGCTGCTACGCCCGCATCACCGAAGAGATCGCTCGTGGATGGATGTCATTGGCTGGAGCGTTTGGCGGTCATTCAGTGGTGTCGAAGTTGCTGGATCGTTTCGGCACTGAGGAACAACGTGAGCACTATCTCCCGCTCATGGCAACGGGCACCCTTCGGGCCACGATGGCGTTGACCGAGCCCGATGGTGGCTCCGACCTCCAGGCAATCCGAACCGTCGCGCGACCAGAGCAACGAGATGGTGTCGATGGCTACGTCCTGAATGGCTCGAAGACGTGGATAACGAATTCGCGGATGAGCGATGTGATCGCTGTGTTGTGTAAGACCGACCCTGAGGCAGAACCTCGACATCGCGGAATATCGATCCTGCTGGTTGAGAAGGTCTCCGGATTCACCGTCGGTCGCAATCTCCCAAAACTTGGGTACCGGGGCGTCGAGAGTTGCGAACTCACATTCGACGACTGTTTCGTTCCCGCCACCGCTCTTCTTGGCGGCGTCGAGGGACAGGGTTTCGCCCAGATGATGGGAGGGCTTGAGATCGGTCGAATTCAGGTTGCTGCCCGCGCTATCGGCGTTGCCCGAGCCGCGTTCGATGACTCTCTGGCCTATGCCCGTGATCGGGTTTCATTCGGCAAGCCGATTTGGCAGCACCAATCAGTGGGCAACCTGTTAGCGGATATGGCAACACAGATCAGTGCGGCACAGCAACTGAACTACTTCGCCGCAGATCGATTCGACTCTGGGGAACGAGCCGACATGGAAGCTGGCATGGCCAAGCTCTTCTGTTCTGAGATGGCGTCGAAGGTCACACTCGATGCGATCAGAATCCACGGAGGCCACGGCTACTCAACTGAGTTCGACGTCGAGCGCTATTACAGAGACGCACCGTTGATGATCGTCGGCGAAGGGACGAACGAGATCCAGCGAAACGTGATCGCTCGGCAACTCGTCGAGCGCGATCCTCGTTGACCTAGATCACGCCCTCATCTCGCCATCGGGCGATGGTCTCATCGTCGTACCCGAGGCCAGAGAGGATCGACTCCGTGTGCTCCCCCACTGCCGGAATCGGCCCCATTGGCTCGTCGTGTCCATTCATGATCGCTGGTGGTCGAAGCGCGCGAATGGGGCCAGTCGGGCTGTCGACCTCGCGCCAGCGGTCACGAGCCTCGAGTTGTGGGTGATCGATGAGCCCCATGATGTCGTTCACCCGCCCGTTGGCGATTCCGGCAGCATCAAGACGGGCGATGACCTCGTCCGAGCCGATGGGGGCGAATACCTCTTCTATGAGTGCTGCCAGTTCTGAACGATGTCGGCTTCGACTGGCATTCTCGGCGAATCGGGGGTCGCCGGCGATAGCGGGCTGCTCGAGGACAGTCAGGCACAGCGAGATCCATTCGCGTTCGTTCTGAATTCCGAACTGCACGCGCCCATCAGCGGTGGCGAACGATCCGTAGGGGTAGATGGTCGGGTGCGAGTCTCCAGCGCGTGGCGGCGCCTCCCCGGTGTACATCGCATAATGAATCGGATGCCCCATCCACTCGGTCAGCGCATCGAGGAGGGAAACCTCGATTGCTGTTCCCTCTCCTGTTCGCCAGCGGTGGACCAGCGCCGCCAGTACCGACGAGTAGACGTACATACCTCCCGCGATGTCGGCTGCGGAGATTCCTGCTCTCACCGCAAGCGCGTCGGTGCCCGTCACCGAGAGCAGTCCGGCCTCGGCCTGAATCAGCAGGTCGTACGCCTTGCGGCCGTCGTACGGGCCGCCAGACCCGTAACCCGTGAGGTCCACCGTGATGAGTTCGGGCCGTTCGGCACGAAGCGTTGAAGAGTCGATTCCGAGTCGGGAGGTTGCTCCTGGGGCAAGGTTCTGCACGACTACATCGGCGGTGGCCGCAAGGTGGCGAACGATCGCGGCGCCGTCTCGCGTGGTCAGGTCGAGAGTGATCGACTCCTTGGAGCGATTGAGCCACGCGAAGTAACTCGACAGCCCATTCACCCTCGAGTCGTAGTGGCGTGCGAAATCGCCGTCTCCCCTGCGCTCGACTTTGATGACCCGGGCGCCAAGGTCAGCGAGTTGACGTGTGGCAAAAGGAACGGCCACCGCCTGCTCGATGGCGAGCACGATGACGCCATCGAGTGAGGCGGACATGCGGGATCAACTCACTCGTAGCCGGGAGGTGGCGTGAAACCGCCGAGTTCACGCTCGATGAGCGAGGCAAATCGGATCGAACGGCGATCCTGCAGATGGGGGGCAACGATCTGGATACCGGCCGGCAGGCCGTCGGCACAGAGTCCAACCGGCGCAACCGTGCCTGGCAGATAGGCGTTACACGACCAGCCGGCCCAGAACAACTGATCGACAACGGGTTCGGTTCCACCGTTGATCGGGATTCTCCGAGTGGCACGCGTGCCGGTGTGGTCATGGGGGTAAGCAGTTGAAGCGGCTGTTGGGCAGAGGAGCAAGT
Source organism: Ilumatobacteraceae bacterium (assembly GCA_040263235.1). GTDB lineage: Bacteria > Actinomycetota > Acidimicrobiia > Acidimicrobiales > Ilumatobacteraceae > Casp-actino5. The sequence goes on along the minus strand of JBDQKN010000112.1, from coordinate 1,183 downwards.
CGAAGTCAGTGAAAAAATTCGCCCATTCGTGGCGGTAGCCCTCACGCCGATTGTGGTGTTGCCACCACTCGCGATGGCTCATGGAGACGGCGTGGTCGACAAGGGCTTGATAGTTGCGGTCACCTGATGCCCATGCGGACGAGCCCGCCTGAGCAGCCGCATATTGCTCGTCATCGAACATTGCGCCGGTGGCGGCTCGAAGCAGCATGAGGTAGTTCTCGTGATATTCGTGCTGGTCGATAGCGGGTGAGGCCTCCACGATCGTGCATCCAGCAGCGGCAAGCGCGTCGACTGCTGACTGGAGCTTGTCGATGAGGACCGTGTCGGTCGCAATCACCGGTGTGTCGAGCATGACTGCGACCTTGAACTCAGAGAGTTTTGTCTGACGGGCCTCGGGGAGTTGGATTCGATTCGCCGTGGCAGAAAGTCCTGTGGGGCCAGCCAAAACGCTCAATGCAACGTCGAGGTCGCCAGCCGACCGGGCCATTGGACCGCACACGCTGATGTCGACCTCGGGCAGCATGCCCGGCACCACGTGACCGTCGAAGGGAACCAGTGACATTGTCGGCTTGTGCCCGAACACGCCGCAGTAGTGGGCTGGGTTCCGGATCGAGGCTCCGATATCACTTCCGAGTTCAAGTGCTGCCATACCGGTAGCGAGAGCGACAGCCGAACCGCCGGAAGATCCACCGGGAACGCGAGTGAGATCCCATGGGTTGTTGGTGGTGCCGTAAATCTCGTTAAAGCTTTGCCAATCGCCGAGCATGAGCGGCACGTTCGTCTTGCCGTAGATGTTTGCTCCAGCGGAAATCAGTCGTTGGACGGTGACGGCGTCGGTGCCGCTGACGTTGTCACGCCACGCTGGGTTGCCCCATGTCGAGGGAGTGTCTGCCCAGTCGTAGGCCTCTTTGATCGTCATTGGGATTCCGTGAAGTGGCCCGCGCAGACGACCTTGGGCTGCCTCTCGATCGAGTTGCGATGCGTGCTCTCGAGCCTCTTCGATTCGGGTAAGGATCACTGCGTTGACCGCCGGGTTGTGCCGTTCGTAGCGGGTGATCGTGTGGTCGAGGAGTTCCGAGGCCGAGATCTCCCCTCGCCTCACCATGGCCGCAAGTTCGGTGGCGGACATCAAGAGAACGCTGTCAGTTGGCATGGCCGGAGCGTAGATGGCGTAGGTCAGCGT
>JBDQKN010000111.1:0-6898 GCA_040263235.1 Ilumatobacteraceae bacterium | reverse complement strand
TTCTGGCTTACGGCCAGTGAGTGACCCGAGTGAACTCTTCCTCTCCGACAGGCGGGCAGGAGTGGCAGGGTCTGCCGTGGTTCCCACTCTCGAGGGACGTCGGCCTGTGGTGATCGAAATCCAGGCCCTCACACACGCTTCAGCCGGAGGGCTCCCAGCACGCCGCACTACCGGGGTGGACACGTCTCGGCTCGCGATGATTCTCGCGGTCCTCGCACGACATGCCGGTCTGTCCTCCGCCCAGTCCGATGTCTACTCCTCGGTGGTTGGGGGGGTGAGGGTCTCTGAGCCAGGCCTCGACCTCGGCATCGCCCTCGCCCTCGCCTCATCGCTGCTCAATCGCCCACTCGCATCCGATGCGGCAGTATTCGGCGAGATTGGGCTCGGCGGTGAGATCCGGCAGGTATCTCATCCAGAACGACGGCTCGCCGAGGCTGCCCGCCTCGGCTTCACCCATGTCATAGCGCCCGCCCGCACCCCTGATGGACCAGCTGGTCTACAGGTACTCCGTGTCGGAGATATCAACGAGGCACTGATCATCGCCGGACTCGGAGCTGCTCGCTGACCCGTAGAATTCGGCCATGGCGCAGCGTCCCACCACCACGAATGAGCAACTGCGGCTCGCTCTTGGCCGGGTCGCCCCTGGACGGCCCCTTCGAGATGGCATCGACCGAGTGGTGAGATCAAAGGCCGGTGCTCTCCTCGTGCTCTCCGACGAGCCAGAGGTCCTCGGCATCTGCACCGGAGGATTCCTCGTCGACGCGCCCTATTCGCCCCAACGACTGTCGGAGCTGGCAAAGATGGATGGTGCCATCATCATCTCGACTGATGGGGCACGGATCGCACGAGCCAATGTCCACCTGGTTCCTGACCCCACAGTGCCGACCAGCGAGACCGGAACCCGACATCGCACCGCTGAACGCGTCGCGCGATCCCTCGACGTTCCGGTGATCTCGGCATCGGAAGAAATGGGTGTGATCAACGTGTATGTCGGCGGGGTCAAGCACCAACTCCAAGATGCAGGCCGCCTCCTCGATCGGTCGAATCAAGCCCTCCAGACCCTTGAGCGATACACCGAGCGTCTCGACCAGGGAATCGCCGGTCTCGGTGCGCTTGAGATCGAAGATGTCGTCACCCTGCGGGATGTTGCTGTGGTGATGCAACGCGGTGAAATGGTGAACCGAATCTCGGATGAGATCGAGACGCTGATCGTTGAACTCGGCGTAGATGCGCGCCTGCTGCGGCTCCAACTCGACGAGCTCTACGGCGAGATCGATGACCAAGTCGATCTCGTGGTAGCCGATTATCTCCCCGTAGCCCGAGATGCCGACGACACGATGGCCGAATTGGCTCGGCTCACCGACGACGACCTTCGCGACCTCCGGGCAGTCGCTGCAACGCTTCATCGAGCTGGCGATGTATCTGATCTCGACGCCGAAGTCGCTCCAAAGGGCCTCCGATTACTCCGCCGGGTGAATCGCCTCGGCGACGAACTGTCATGTCGGATCGCGAATCACTTCGGCGAGTTCTCGCGGTTGCAGCGGGCAACCGTCGATGAGCTGGCCGCCATCCCTGGGGTTGACAACCCAACAGCGGTGCAAATCAAAGAGACTCTCGAACGTGTCACTGAGACCACCATCCTGGACCAGTACAACTGAGCGCCGGTTAGCCTCTGCAGCGTGCAGTTCCGGGTGGCTCTCGCCCAATTAAATCCGACGGTCGGCGCCCTCGACGCGAATCTGGTGGCCGTCCTTGATGCCTACCGACGTGCCGCGGCCGATAACTGCGATCTCATCGCGTTCGGGGAGCTGACCCTCACCGGCTATCCGCCGGAGGACCTCCTGCTCAAACCAAGGTTTGTCGACGATCAACGCGCATGCATGGAACGATTCGCTGCGGCGACTGGGCCAACAGCTGGTGTCATTGGTTTCGTCGACCGGGTTGGCGGAGCGCTGTACAACGCCGCTGCGCTCTGTGCCAACGGTTCGGTGATCGGGATTTACCACAAGAGACTCCTGCCGAATTACGCCGTCTTCGATGAGGATCGATACTTCGAGCCCGGCACCGGCCCCCTCGTACCGTTCGATGTCTCAGGACACCGGATCGGGATCACCATCTGTGAAGACATGTGGTCGGCCGATGGTCCCCACGTCGGACTGGCTGCAGCCGGGGCAGAGATCATCGTCAACATCAATGGCTCGCCCTATCACGTCGACAAGGACATCGAACGCGAGTCGATGGTGGCTGATCGTGCTCGGGCAATCGGCCTCCCGATCGTCTACGTGAACCAGGTCGGTGGACAAGACGAACTGGTCTTCGATGGCGGGTCGTTCGTGGTTGATCACACTGGTTCGCTGATGGCCCGGTCACCGCTGTTCACTGAAGATCTTCGGATGGTTGACCTCGACGCCAAGGGCGAGATCCATCCGGCTCTCGATGGAGATGCCGAGTTGTATGAAGCGCTGGTGCTCGGTACCCGTGACTACTGCCGAAAGAACGGTTTCAGCGATGTCGTGATTGGACTGTCCGGCGGCATCGACTCGACCCTCGTGGCATGCGTGGCTGTTGATGCGCTCGGCGCTGACCATGTCCATGGTGTGGCAATGCCTTCGCGCTATTCCTCCCAGCACTCGATCGACGATGCATACACATTGGCGGCCAACCTCGGTATCGACATCCGGACGATCTCCATCGAGCCGGCCTTTGCCGCGTACATGGAGATGCTCGAACCGTCCTTCGCTGAACGCACTCCGGGATTGACATGGGAGAACGTGCAGTCGCGATGTCGAGGCCAGATCCTGATGGCGCTCTCGAACGAATTCGGCTGGATGGTCCTCACCACGGGGAATAAGAGCGAACTTGCCGTTGGCTACTTCACCATCTACGGCGACTCGGTCGGCGGATACGCGGTGATCAAGGACCTGTTGAAATTGAAGGTCTATGACCTGTGCCGGTTCGTTAATGAACAAGCCGGCCGCGAGCTCGTCCCGGTCAACGTGATCGTGAAGCCTCCGTCTGCGGAGTTGCGCCCAGATCAGCGTGACGACCAGAGCCTCCCTCCGTATGAGGAACTCGATCCCATCCTTGCGTTATACGTCGAACAGGACCGCACCTCGGCGGAGATCATCGACGCCGGACATCCTGCTGACATCGTTCGGCGCATCACGCGTCTAGTCGACATTGCTGAGTACAAACGGCGACAGACTCCCCCGGGTGTGCGAGTCACACGCAAGGCGTTCGGCAAAGACCGGCGCGTCCCGATTACGAACGGCTACCGCTGAGCGAGGGCGGTGATGGCCGCCATCGCCTCATCGGCCCGTTCGCTCGGAACGAGGATGTGATCGTGGCGATGTCCAGCGATCACGTTGCACGCAATGTTGCGCTCAGTGAGTGCGGTTGAAACCGCAGCCGTCAACCCGACGGCAACGAGACTCGAATGGACCTGCAGGGTGATCCAAGCCATGACGGGATCAGCCCGATCGCCGGTCGAGGTGGCACCGTGATGTTCGATCACACAGGAGAGTCGGCCGTCCTCCCACACGGTCGCCTGCGTGCTCACTGGGAGGCTGGAGACGTCGTCAACCGTGATGAAGATGAACTCTCCCGGCCGGCGAACCGGATTCACCCCGGCGAGAAGGTCGGCAAGGCCAACGATCGCGGTGTCGTCACTCACCCGCAGCATGCGCTCCCGGCGCTGCGCTGACCGAGGATGACATTGGTCGCCTGGGTGTCATGATCGGCGGTCTTGACGTAGTACTCCCATCGGTGGCCGCTTGGGTCTGTCACCCAGGTCTCCACCTTCTCGGCGTAGCAGCAGATGGTGTCATCGATACCTGTCGTGGTGAGCCCGGCGTCCGAAAGCCGACGTTCGGCCATGACGACCTCGGCGGCCGAGTCGACCTCAACCCCGAGATGATTGACGCTTCCCGGCTCGGCATCAGCCTGTTCGAAGATGACAAATTTGAGGGGAGGGTCAGACACCGCCCAATTCGCGTATCCGTCCTTCACCTTGTAGGGCTCAGTGCCGAAGAGTCGGGAGTAAAACTCGATCGACTCGTCGAGGTTGGCGACGTTGATGGCGAGTTGAAGCCTCATGGACGTGACCGTACCTAACGTATCGATGACTGTCAATACGACACTCATCGATGTATTAGGCTCACCGAGGTGACAGAGGATCAGCGCCCATATCGGGTTGGCATCATCGGGCTCGGAACGGTTGGAGCCCGATTCGTCGAGCAGTTTGGTGATCATCCCAACTTTGAGGTCGTCGCTGGGTGGGACCTTTCTGAGACCGCTCGAGCAGCGTTCAACAGTCTGATTCCCGTGGTCGACACCGCCGACGCCGTCATCGCTGCAGCAGACCTCGTCTACATCGCCGTACCACCGCGCGCACATGCCCACTACGTCCAGTTGGCAGTCGAGGCGAAACGAGCGATCTTCTGTGAAAAGCCACTCGGAACCGACATCGCCGAGAGTGAACAGATTGTTGAACTCGTCAATGCCTCGGGGCTACCTGCGGCCGTCAACTTCGTTCACGGCTCTGCCCCTGCTTCGGTGGAGATGGGCCGACGTCTCTCAGAGCACGACGATCTCGAGTCTGCGCACCTCGAACTGCACTTCCCCGAGTGGCCTCGCTCATGGCAATCAGCAGCAACGTGGCTAGGCGGGTCGGCCGAGGGCGGCTGGACTCGCGAGGTCGGATCTCACTATCTCTTCTGCGCACGACGAATGCTGGGCGAACTGACGGTCAGTATGAGCCATGTCAGACGGACCGATGTCGATACGGCAGAAGACGTCGTGATAGCAGCACTCGACGCTGGCGACGTTCCCCTGGCGTTCACTGGAACCAGCGGCTCAGCAGGAGCCGAGGTCAACAGCTTCACCGTGCGCACCTCGAGCCGTTCCTACCGGATCGTCAACTGGTATCGCCTCGAACAGACCAACGAGAGCGGCTCATGGGAGACGGTCGGCCTCAACGACGGGCCAACACCAAATCTCACCGCCTACCGAGCCCAGGTCGACCAGTTGTCGGCAATGCTCGACGGACAAAACCACACGCTTCCCACCTTCGCCGAGGCCCTCGACGTTCAACGCGTTGTCGAACGGATCGCCGGTGTCTGATCTCAATACCGATGAGGTCGCACAACTGCTTCGCGTCATCGCCGACCCAACTCGACTCCGGATCCTCGAACTGCTGGCAACATCTGAATCAGGAGAGATCTGCGCCTGCGATCTCCCAGATGAACTGTTGCGGAGCCAGTCGACGGTGAGCCACCATCTCGGCCAACTGGTGAACGCTGGAGTCATTTTGCGCGAACAGCGCGGGAAGTGGGCCTGGTTTAGAACCGATGGGCCACGTCTTGACGCGATCCGATCAGCCCTCGCGAGGCTCAGCTGATGAACGACGATCCCCTTGGCCGGTTCGGTCGATGGCTCACTTTGTGGGTATCCATAGCGATCGTTGCCGGAGTGATGCTTGGCGAACTGATACCAGCCGTGCCCGACGCCCTAGCTCGAGCCGAAGTTGCCGGGGTGTCCATTCCCGTGGCCATCCTGATCTGGCTGATGATCTTGCCGATGATGGTGCGCGTCGACTTCAGCGCCGTGTCACGGGTTCGAGGGGAGCCAGCGGGGCTCGTCATCACCAGCTTGATGAATTGGGTGATCAAACCGTTCTCGATGTTCGCGATCGCCTGGGTCTTCCTGCTCGTGGTCTGGCAGCCATTTCTCGACGAGGCCATCGCCCGGGAGTACCTCGCGGGAGCCATCCTGCTCGGCGCCGCACCCTGCACAGCGATGGTCTTCGTGTGGAGCCTGCTCGTTCGAGGTGACAGCGGCTACACCCTCGTGCAGGTTGCAACCAACGACTTGATCATGCTCGTTGCATTCGGACCGATTGTCGTGCTGTTACTCGATATCTCCGATGTCGACGTCCCGTGGTCAACCGTGGCTGTCTCAGTTGTCCTCTACATCGTGATCCCGCTGATCATCGGCTGGGTCATCAGGGTGGGGACCACGGCACGACGGGGTCGGGACTGGTTCGACACGACGCTGCTGCCGGCGTTAGCACCTCTCACCCCAACCGGGCTCATCATCACATTGGTAGTGCTGTTCTCCTTCCAAGGTGGAGTCATACTCGACAACCCACTCCACATTGCGCTGATCGCCGTCCCGCTCGTTGTTCAGACAGTCGCCGTCTACGGGGTTACCTACCGGGTGATGCGATGGCGACGCGTCCGTCACGACGTTGCTGCTCCTGGTGCGCTCATCGGCGCATCGAACTTCTTCGAGTTGGCCGTGGCCACAGCCATCGCCCTGTTTGGTCTTGGTTCTGGGGCCGCACTCGCCACCGTGGTCGGCGTCCTCGTTGAGGTGCCAGTGATGCTTCTCCTCGTCGAGCACGCCAAGCGGACACGTCACCACTTCGTTACCACCGAGCCAACCGTGGCACCATCGTCTGCATCATGATTCGATACGACGACGCACTGCGCGCCAACATCGCCCAGAACCTCGCTCGTCATGATCGGCGGACCCACCCTTTAGATGGCCGCCGCCACGCAGCGGTGGCGATCACCTTGGTCGATTCTGATCCCGTGCTCCACGATGGCGACCATCGTCTCGAACCTGAATTCGTCGACATGTCGATGGTTCCAGGTGATACCGATGGGCTCGACGGGCGCATGGTTGGTGTTGCTGGCGGCGCAGCGTTCCTGCTCTGCCGACGTGCCTCGCGGTTGAACAGCCACTCGGCACAGTGGGCGCTTCCTGGCGGTCGGCTCGACCCAGGCGAGAGTGTCGAGCAGGCTGCTCTGCGCGACCTTGAAGAGGAACTCGGAATTGGCCTCGGCGAAGATCGAGTGCTTGGACTCCTCGACGACTATCCAACGCGGTCGGGATA
>JBDQKN010000110.1:0-6913 GCA_040263235.1 Ilumatobacteraceae bacterium | reverse complement strand
GTGGTGAACTTCTTCGAATTCATTGCTCAGGAGGTGCGCGAGTTGATGGCGCAACTCGGCTTCCGCACCATCGACGAGATGATTGGCCGCGTTGATGCCCTCGATATCCGTGAGGCAGTCGACCACTGGAAGGCCGCTGACCTCGACATCTCGCCGATCCTCGAACTGGCCGACAACCCGTACCACCAGTCATTGCATTGCACGACTGGACAGGACCATGGGCTCGAGGATGCCATGGACAATGAACTGATTCTTCGTTCGCGGGGAGCGATTGCGAGCGGGAAACCAGTTCGGTTCCAGATGCCTATCCGAAACGTGAATCGAACCGTTGGAACAATGCTCGGGAATGAAATCACCCGAGTGCATCAGGGTGCTGGTCTCGCACAGGACACGATCACGGTTGATTTCACCGGCTCTGCTGGCCAGAGTTTTGGAGCCTTTATCCCAAGTGGGTTGACGCTTCGGCTTACCGGCGATGCAAACGACTACGTGGGTAAGGGTCTGTCGGGCGGCCGAATTGTGATCGCTCCTCCGCCCGAGTCACCGTTCGTCGCCGAGGAACACGTGATAGCTGGAAACGTCATTGGTTATGGGGCCACCAGTGGCGAGCTATTCATTAGGGGAGTCGTGGGTGAGCGTTTCTGTGTCAGGAATTCCGGTGCCGTTGCCGTTGTAGAGGCGATCGGCGATCACGGTTGCGAGTACATGACCGGAGGAGAGGTTGTTGTCCTCGGATCGACCGGCCGAAACTTCGGTGCTGGAATGTCAGGCGGGATTGCCTACGTCTACGACCGATCTGGAGACTTTGATCGTCGTGTGAACCCCGAGATGGTTGCTATTGAGGTGCTCGATTCACGCGATCGTGAGCGACTACACGAGCTGGTGCAACGTCACTTTGACGAAACTGGGTCGCAGGTAGCGGCCCGCTTGCTTGCTTCCTGGAGCGTGGAGGTGAGCAGATTCCGCAAGGTGATGCCCACCGACTACCGCCGCGTGCTCGAGGTGATGGATCGAGCAGCTGCTGACGGGTTGAACGAGGACGAGATGATGGTTCGGGTGATGGAGGCTGCAAATGGGTGAGGCGACAGGATTTCTTAAATGGGGACGAGAGCTTCCTGAACGTCGAGCAGTTCCAGTTCGCCTGCGCGACTGGAAGGAGGTCTATGAAGACTTTCCAGCGGACAGGGTTGCCGAGCAGGCCGGGCGATGTATGGATTGTGGGATTCCTTTCTGCAACAACGGTTGCCCACTGGGCAACTTGATTCCCGATTGGAACGATCTCGTTTATCGCGGGCAGTGGCGAACTGCTATCGACAGGCTTCATGCCACGAACAACTTCCCCGAATTCACCGGTCGCCTCTGCCCAGCCCCCTGCGAATCAGCCTGTGTGCTCGGCATCAATCAGCCGGCAGTGGCAATCAAACAAGTTGAGGTCGAAATTATCGACCGCGCTTTTGAAGAGGGATGGGTAGTTCCTCAGGTGCCCACGGTGAAGACCGGTCGGCGGGTAGCGGTCATTGGTTCGGGGCCCGCAGGCCTTGCAGCCGCTCAGCAGCTCACGCGTGCCGGCCACGATGTCGTTGTCCTTGAACGTTCAGATCGCATTGGTGGCCTTCTTCGATATGGCATCCCTGAGTTCAAGATGGAGAAGCGTCACATCGACCGGCGACTCGATCAGATGAGCGCAGAAGGAACCGAGTTCCGCACTGGTGCGGTCGTTGGCGAGAATGTTGACATCGAAGTGCTGCGTGCTTCGAATGACGCGATCGTTCTTGCGTGCGGAGCCACCGCCTGGCGGGAGCTGCCCGTTCCAGGCCGAGAACTCCGGAACATTCACCAGGCGATGGAATATCTTCCATTGGCAAATCGAGTTCAGCTGGGTGACAGCGAATCAAGTCCTATCGATGTGGCTGGGGGGAACGTAGTCATTATCGGTGGAGGCGACACTGGCGCGGACTGCTTGGGGACAGCGTTGCGGCAGGGTGCTGCATCGGTAACCCAATTGGAAATCATGCCCTGTCCCCCAGACGACCGTGCTGCAGTGAACCCGTGGCCCCAGTACGCCATGGTGTACCGAGTGTCGTCTGCCCATGAGGAAGGAGGGGAGCGGTTGTTCAGCGTCAACACCGAGCGATTTGTTGATGACGGCACCGGTGCAGTTGCTGGTCTGGCCATTCACGAGGTTGAACTGGTTGAGGGTCGCTTCACGAAGATCGAGGGAACTGACCAGATCATTCCGGCCGACTATGTCTTTCTTGCTCTCGGTTTTGTCGGGCCCGAGAAGGGGTCATGGTTGGAGCAACTCGGAGTTGCTCTCGACGACCGCGGCAACGTTTCGCGTGATAACTCCTACATGTCGTCCGAGGATGGCATTTTCGTAGCTGGGGACATGGGTCGTGGCCAGAGTCTTATCGTCTGGGCGATCGCCGAAGGACGGGCAGCTGCTGCAGGCGTTGACGCGTATCTGATGGGCGAGTCGAGGCTTCCCCGCCCGATTGATCCAACCGCTCGTCCCTTGACCTGATCAGTGGTGCCCGTCGACGAGTCACCTCAGCGCGTAGCCTGACCACATGGCTGGTCGTTCCTCTGTCCTTCTTGCTGCCGGATCGATTGCCGTTGTGCTGTCCTTGGCCGGATGCGCAGGTGATGAGAACTCATCTGCGGCAACGGTTGCCCCGATCCAGCCGACGTCGTACGTGGTGAAGGAATTGGTGACCACGACCACCACGTTGCCTCCGACCACCACTACGACGATTCCGGGAATGATCTACGAGGACTACACCCACACCATTACCTCTGGCGATAACCCGTCGTATCTTGCAGACCTGTACAGCATCTCGCTCGCGGACTTGAGTTCGGCAAACTCGACCAACCCTGACTATTCAAGCTTTCCGATCGGAGGGTCGATCGTCATCCCGCCCGGCGCGTTGTTGCCGAGTGTGGTTGGCGGGCAGGTTGTTCAGCCAAGTAGCGATGGCGGATCGTGCACCACCACTGAACACGTCGTTGTCGCAGGCGATAATCCAACAGTGGTGGCAAATTCCTACGGAGTCACGATTGAGGCTCTGGCGCGTGCCAATGCGACAAATCCGGTCTACGCAAGTTTCATACTTGGTGGAACCTTGCTGATTCCATCCTCGGGTTGCTGATCAGCGGTCGCCGAGAGGTGGCCATGTTCGTTCTGGCCGTCGGTTCCTCGATGACACCTCGTGCCTTCGACGCTCGGTGAGTTGCCAGGCTCGTCGCCACCCCGTCGTCTCTGGCCCTGTTCGATCGGGAAGGGTTCCCGCCGCGGCAGCATGGGCAGCTCTCCATGCGTTTGACACTGACTCCTCGGCGAGGCGAGCCACCGCGCTCTCGATGCGTTGGTTCAGGCGGCGGGTCGATTCATCGGGCTCGGCGGTGATCGGCTTGCCGAAAACGACGCGAGTCCGCCCGGGCCGTAGACGCTTCATCCCCTTGCCAAAGATGGCGCCGGTGCCTTCGATATGCACGGGAATGATCGCAACGTTTGCCCTAGAGGCGAGATAGGCAGCCCCGCCCTTGAAGGGTTGGCCCCAACCGTCAGGAGAGCGGCCACCCTCTGGATAGATCAAGAGACTGTGCCCCTGATCGATGAGGCGGCGAAATGAATCCGCTGACCGGCGACCGGTGGCGTCTCGGTCTATCGGCAGGGCGTTGAGGGCTAGAGCAGAAAACGCCGCCTTCCACCGCCGGTCGAAGAAGTAGTCGGCTGCAGCAGCGACCACAAGGTCGGTTCGCCAGACCGACGGAATAGACCTGATCATGATCATGGTGTCGAGATGGCTGTGATGGTCTGGCGCAAAGATCACTGGCATCGGTTCTTCAGCGCGCCAGAGATCAGCGGATCGGTCCAAGCCGAGCACCTCTGGTCGCGCAACGACTCGAGTGAGCAGTCGCATCGGGCCAGCGATGATTGCCGCACGCGCCAGAATTGCCGATGGGCGACGGGCCCAGTCGGTGTCGTAGTCAGCGCCGAGGGATGACGGCTGTTGAGGGACGGCCACTCCACGTGGCACCGTTGGTGCCCTCCAGGGGAATCCGTAGCGAGACAATGGGCGAGAGGCAACTCGCAAGGCTCGCTCGGCTCCGCCGACGAGTACCTGAGCTCTATGTGTCAGGCGCCGCGTTGCTCCAGCAGTGTCAGACGACATCGGCCACCAGCACCGAAGGAACGTGGAGATGCGTGATCGAGGGCGAACGTCCTACGACGTCAGAGGCCAATTCGAATGCATCCGTCATGGTCGAAGCAGGGGTGAAACCCAAGCGTCGAACGGTAGGTGCGTCTCCGCCAACGATGATGACGCGGCCGGCCCACTGCTGGCCATGTGCCCCCCAATACCAGGCATAGAACGGGTGGACTCCGTGATAGGCGTTGCCCGTTCTGTATAGGTGCCGGTACCACTCGTCCTCGGCATATCGCTTTTCCCACTTCTCCGACATGACCACGGGATCGGTCGTATCGGCCAGGACCTCGTCGAAGAAGTCGATGTAGCTCGGATGGTGAACGGGGTTGAAGTCGCGATGGGTCGGGTGGGTCATGATGATCACCCCACCCTCTCGCACCAGAGGTTTACCCCGATACATATTGAACATGTATCCCAAACCCATACACATGACGAGAATCGGGTTCATGATCGAATCGGGGTTGTAGGGGCTGATGAAGGGAATCCCCATCGTCAAGATGTCTGTCTGGCCCTGAACCTCGACAAGGTGTTGGCGGTAGACGTCCTCGAGGGTGCGTTCGTGAACCGATTCGGTGAACCCAGCGTGGATTCCGGTCATTGCGTACGGCGCCTCAATCGAATGAAAGATTCGCCTCGCCATACGACGCGGAACCCTGTCGAGTGACTTTGATGTAGCGAGATATGTTGCACGATCGCGAGCTGACCACTCCCACTCCCGCTTTGAGAGAAAGTCGAATGGCGATGGGAACGCGTTGGTGTTGATCGTGGTTTCAATCTGGAAGACGGGTGGGCCCTGATCGCGCAGCACAGCGCCGAGGCGCCAGATTGAGTGATGAAGCGCCGAATGATGGCGGTCCATCAGGCTTCGGGTGTTCCGAAGCGACTCAGGATTGTGATGGTTGCTGAGACAACGGTACGAAGCGACACCAGTCACGAGTGACTTCCAGCCACCATCCATTGCTACTTGGTTCACGTTGGCATAGACGACTAGGTCTGATTCTGCGACTCGACGGTTGATCTCGAGAATTTCGCCGTGATCCGTGGTTCCGACAACCGTGAGATTCTCGGGATCTTCGGCATCGTGCTGGTACAGGGCGCCGGTTGGTCCGAACGCATCGACGATCCTGTCACCTAGAACATGGCGCAATTCATGGTCGTGCATGCGACGGTGGAGCCCGAGTGCGGCGATGATATGAACGTCGTCAACTCCCGCCTCAGCCGCAAGGTCAAGGACTGCCTCGATTACTCGTTGCCTCGAGTCCGGCCGCCGCATCTTTGGCAGTGAGAGACTGACGTCGTCGAAGCAGATTGTCAGCATCATGCCCGGCCGGAGCAGTGCTCTCAGCGGCTCCATATCGAGAGGGTTCTCGAGGGCGTGACGGATTGCACCCTCAACGTCAGCCAAGCCGGCGATGGGCTCGGGAGGGTAGATCACTCGCGAACGGTCTGCTGGTAAGCGTTCAAGGCTGAATCGTTCACCATGCCAAAAGAGCATGGGTGGTGTCGATCGGTCGACATCGAGTACGAATCCGGGGCGTGGCATCTACTGTGCACCTCTCAGGTCAAATGCGATCTTCACGGCGCCACGTCGCCCTGCGCTCGCTGCATGTGCGAGGGCATCTACGTGACGTGCAAGTGGGTATGTCTCGGTAAGTAGTTGTTCTGCTCTCATTGAATCGGCCAATTTCATCGCCAGATCAAAGGTCCGTATCGGCGTTCCGTCTACCGATTCGGTTCCGTAGGTGTAGCAGCCTCGAAGCGTTACCTCTCGATGCCAGAGGGGAGTCATGTCGAGGGTGACGTCAGAGGGCATACCAAGAAGCACCACAGATCCGCGTGGGCGGGTCATGCCGATGGCTGATGCGATAGTGGACGATCCGCCGACTGCATCAACGACGACATCGGCACCACCTGAGAGCGAGGATCCAATCCGGTGCGAGCCGGTTGCTCGACGCACGGCGGCAGAGAGGCCGTCGCTGCTAGTGACAACATCGGCACCAAAACTCCGAGCCAACGCAGTTTGGTGGGGGTATCTCGCCGCTACGAGGATTGTGGCACTGGGCAAAATCCCTCTCAGCGATGCCACCGTGGCCAAACCCATGGTGCCGGCGCCAAGGACCGCAATGGTCGGTGTTGAACCCGAAATTGGTGATGAGGCGGCCATGTGCGCAGCGTGAACTGCTCCCGCTAGCGGTTCGACCAGTACAGCCCGCTCGTCGGGCATTTGATCGGGAATTGCGTGGAGCTGGGACTCGTGGGCCCAGAACCATGGCGCCCACCCTCCGCCGGTGGAGCAGCAGAAACCAGTTTGGATACCGGGCTTCAACGGTCCGGTGACCAGGTGGGCGTAGTCGTGTCCGTCAGCTGGAGCGGCGCCCTCCCAGGGCGGAGTTGTCCCACGAGCGAGGTGGCCGAGAACGGGTTCAAGAACGACCCTGGTACCTGTCTCGGTTATACCGACTATTTCGTGTCCTGGAACGAACGGAAATGAGACCCAGTCGTCGAAGTAGCCAGAGGCATGGCCATCGATAAGTGCAAGGTCAGAACCGCAAATTCCCGCCAGATGAGTCTCAATCTTGTGCCAACCGGACCCTTCCGGGCGATCGGGTGCTTGCACTTCGCAAAATTCGATCGGGCCAAGTCGGGCGGGGCCGCCAGGGCTGAACGCCGACGCCAGTCGAGCTACACCGAATCGACGAATATCC
>JBDQKN010000109.1:0-6946 GCA_040263235.1 Ilumatobacteraceae bacterium | reverse complement strand
CACGCAACCGCTGGAGATCTCGCTGCGCTCGTCGACGCCCTCACCCGACTCGGCGAGGCAACCGGTCGAGCGGCGTGGACCGAGCAGGCAGTGCGGACAGCAGATCACATGCTGGACCACCACTGGGATGCCGAAGCCGGCGGCTTGTTCTCAACCTCAATCCGCCACCCCTCGCTACTGCCGGCGAGGAAGGACCTTCGTGACGACACCACACCCTCCGCCAATTCCCTGGCCGCTGGCGCGCTACTGAGACTCTCAGCGCTTGCGGGCGAACCTCGATATGGGAATCACGCCGATCGTATTCTTCAGCTGATCGGCGCCGCCTGCGGACGGAACCCGACGAGCGTGTCCCATGGGCTCACGGTGCTTGAGAGTCGCCATCGCGGTATCACCGAGGTAGTCATCCCCGGCAACGCCGGCGATCTCGTCCGTGTTGCAATGACGATCTGGCGGCCCGACGTCGTCCTCGCCTGGGGCGAGGCCACCAGCTCTGATCTATGGAATGGCCGCAACGAAGGTTTTGCCTACGTTTGCCGCAACCAAACCTGTCTCTCGCCGGTCTCTGATCCCGTCCAACTGCTCACTCAACTGCAGGGAAAATCGCCCGTTCCGGACGGCCAGATCCGCGGCGCATGATCTGATCTGCCCGAAGGCGCGGACGTTCCGAACTGCGACCACTGCCGAGAGCATCGGGATCATCTACATCAGGCCGACCGAGGGCGATCACCCCAATCGTTTGAAAACACTCGTCGACAAGGAATCGCTCTCGAACCTCGCTCTCACCGTGCGCCAGGGCAAAGAACAGTGCGCCAAGCCCCCGATCCTCGGCGCCGAGCAACATCGCCATCACTGCCATACCTGCATCAACGGTCCAGTAGGGCGTGGTCCACGCTTCGATCGAATCTCCGAGTCCGGTTCGGCGCTTGTCGGGCTCGGAATAGCGGCTCACATACGCCTGAGGATCAGCAAACACCAGCAGCAAGGTCGGGGCAACCAGCAGCCCCTGCCACCGAAAACCAGCACGTCGTTCGGAAGGAAGGGTCAGGTCCCAGAAGTCGTCCCGGTCCGAACCTTCGAGCAGGACGAGGCGCAGACCCTGGGCGTGTCCAGCGCTCGGTGCCTGCAGACCGAGTTCAACGATTCCTGTCAGCGTCGCCGCCGGAATTGATTCTGCAAGAAACGATCGGCACATACGCCGATGTCGAAGAAGTCTGTCGATATCCGGCATTCCCGGACCGATTAGCGGGCGCCGAGCTTCGCGAGGTCCTCGGCCATGGTCCAGCCGTAGGCGATGAGCACCCCATTTGCAGGCACACTGGCGAAGAGCGACCTGGTTCCCGCTGCGATCTTCTCAGGCTTTCCTGATTCGAAATCGACATAGCCACCGCGAGGATTTGAGTCAGCCACGAAGTCCTCTGCACGGTAAGAAGCATCCATACCGAACCGCTTCGCCAAGCGTCGGCCCCACGCTCGCTCCTCGCCTACCGCTCTAGAGCCGGGCGAGGGAATGACGTCATCGAGTTCCTTGAGCGCCTGCAACGCGTCGGGAACGGCAAATCTGCCGCCAACGACGACATCCTCATCAGGAAATGCCATCAGCGCCCGATGGTAGGCCTCTTTCATGAGGCCTTTGAGAATCGCGTCACGACGTGAATGTCGCTTGACGCTCATCACACCGAGAATTACGCACGGCGTTCCGCCAATCCGTTCAAGGGTTGAGAACGTGAACCCCTGGAGGTTCGCACCATCCCGAGCGGTTGTCGACAGAACCCAATCCTCCTTCGCCTGGGCGAGAAGATCGGGACCAAAGGCACCGTCCATCGATGCCATCTCGTCAAGTTCAGCGTCGGTCAGCGCGCTGGCATCGTTGGTAACTATTGCGAGTGCCATATCCCTCTCCACACAGATGAGCGCCCCCATTGTGCCATCTCTGACCCCAAGTCGGACATGCCGGAGGTATCAGAGCAGGATCGCATCGTGCCCAAAGGCGACTCTGAGCTCGCCAACAGCTCGGTCTGGATCGATTCTGAATGTGTCGGCTAGGCGGAGGACTCTGCCTCGATCCATCTCAATCTCGATCGGGGAATCACCTGGATGATCGACGATGATCGACTTGAGTCGTTCAAGTGATGCCCTTTCAGGAATCCCCCCTGCGAATCTGAGCCGGATCAGTGGAGCCGGTCCATCTTCGAGACCGGTGAGAACTGTCACATTCTGAGCCATCAGACCGATCCGACCCTCATCTTTTCGATCAAGGCGGGCCTTCACAGCCACGATTCGATCGTCAACGATCTGATGACCGATATCGACCAGAGTCCTCGGGAACACGGTGACTTCAACTGAGGCATCAAGGTCCTCGAGTACGAAGACCGCCATCATGTCGCCCTTTTTTGTGTACTTGCGAGTGGAGTTTGTGATGATCCCGCCAACGGTGACCTGCGCTCCATCCTCCAATTCGCTGAGGTCGATGATGGAGTGTTCGACCCGTCGCCGAAGGGCCGCCTCGACGCCGAGTAGCGGATGGTCCGAAACATAGAGACCCAACATCTCCTTCTCGGCACGCAGTCGTTCCGCCTTCGGCGCTTCGGCCTCTGGGATCTCGATTCGCTCATCGAAGACTGCCTCACCCTCGCTAGCCGCCCAGTCGCCGAAGAGGCTCAGCACCCCTTGGTCGCGCTCGCGCCGGCGCACCACGGTCGAGTCGATGATCTGTTCGTAGACGCTCTGAAGGCCAAGTCGCGAATGGTTGAGATTGTCGAACGCGCCAGCCTTAATTAGCGACTCGACAGTGCGCTTGTTCAGCACTGTCTCGGGGGCACGCTCAGCAAATTCATGAAATGACTCATACGGACCGTTCTCGTCGCGTTCAACAAGGAGGTGCTCTACGAGACCAGCACCCACGTTTCGGACGGCGGAGAGGCCGAAGGTGATGGCTCCAGGCGAGCCAACAGGCAGCTCCACCCCAGGGGGCAGACGGTCAGGACGAAGTGCTGCAAAGTCGGTGGAGGATCGGTTGATGTCGGGGGGAAGAACACGGATCCCGCTTGAGCGGCAGTCAGCCAGGTACACGGCTGCCTTGTCAAGATTGTTCTTCACACTGGTGAGCAGACAGGCGAAGTACTCGACCGGGTAATGCGCTTTGAGATAGGCCGTCTGGTAAGTGACGAGGCCGTAACCAAAGGTGTGCGACTTGTTGAATGCGTAGTCCGCGAACTTCTCGATGATGTCGAAGAGCTGTTTGCCAAGTACGTCGCCGTATCCAGTTGCGGCGCACCCGTTCTCAAACTGCTCCCGCTCGCGCTGCATCAGTTCACGCTGCTTCTTCCCGCAGGCCTTCCGAAGATTGTCGGCCTGAGCAAGTGAGTACCCGGCGAACCGCTGGGCCACGCGCATAACGCTCTCTTGGTAGATCATGAGGCCGTAGGTGTCCTCAAGCACCTCAACTGCGTCCTCATGGAAGAAGTCGATCGGCTTACGACCGTTCTTCCGGTCGGCGTAATCGTTATGCATGTTCTCGCTCATCGGGCCAGGCCGATAGAGGGCGAGTACGGCCGACACGTCTTCGAACGTGCTCGGAGCCAACCTTCTGAGCAATTGTCGCATTGGCGGAGATTCGAGCTGGAAGACGCCGACGGTGTCACCGCGCGAGAGAAGATCAAAAGTCTGAGCATCATCGAGGGCAACGGTGTCGATGTCGAAATCGGGTGTCACCGATCCGCGGATCATCGCCTGAGTGTCAGTGATGACGTCCAGGTTTCGCAGGCCCAGAAAGTCCATTTTGAGCAGTCCGAGTTCCTCCACGCCGTGCATCTCGTACTGGGTGACAATCGGAGCATCATCGGGGTTCTGCCCGCTTTCGGGCTTGCGCTGGATCGGCAGATAGTCGGTGACGGGTTCCTTGGTGATCACCACTGCTGCTGCGTGGATGCCATCGGAACGCTTGAGGCCCTCGAGGCCTTTGGCGACGTCGACCACGCGCTGCACATCGGGATCGCCTTCGTACATCGAACGGAGTTCGGCGGCGGCCTTATAGCCATCTGAATAGTTGTCGTTTTGTTCGAAGCAGTAGCGCAGCGGCGTGTCACGCCCCATCACCAACGGGGGCATCGCCTTGGCTATTCGATCTCCGACGCCATAGGGAAAGCCAAGCACCCGCGCAGCGTCACGAACCGCATTACGAGCCTTGATCGTGCCAAAGGTGATGATCTGCGCAACGTGGTCCCGGCCGTAGCGCTGCGCGGCGTAGCGGATCATCTCGTCGCGGTAGCGCGAGTCGAAGTCCATGTCGATGTCGGGCATCGAGACCCGGGACGGATTGAGGAACCGCTCAAAGAGGAGGTCATACCGAATCGGGTCGAGATCGGTGATCCACAGGCTGTACGCCACAGCGCAGCCCGCTGCCGATCCGCGACCCGGTCCGACTCTGATCCCTGACTCACGGGCGTATCGAATCAGGTCCCAGACGATGAGGAAGTAGGAGGAGAAGCCCATCGATGCGATGACCTCGAGTTCATACGACACGCGCTCAACCACATTGGGCGGCAGGTCGCTCCCCCACCTCCGCTTCGCGCCTTCCCATGTCAGGTGCTCGAGATACGCACGGTCATCAGCGAACCCGTCCGGGAGGGGAAAGTCGGGAAGTAATGCCTCTCCAAAGCTGATCTCAAGTTCGGCCCGTTCAGCAATCCAGAGGGTGTTGTCGCACGCCTCAGGAACCTCCCTGAACAGATGACGCATCTCTTGGGCCGACTTGAGGTAGTGCTCCGTTCCCTCGAATCTGAACCGATCAGGGTCAGACAGTTGGGCTCCGGTCTGGACGCAAAGCAACGCATCATGCGCTTCGTGGTCGTGTTGATGCGTGTAGTGGGAGTCGTTGGTCGCTAGGAGAGGAGCACCGATTCGCCGGGCGATCTCAATGAGTTTTGGGTTCGTCGCACGTTGATCGGGAAGACCGTGATCCTGTAGCTCGATGAACAGATTGTCACGACCAAAGATGTCTTGCAGGCGGGCAGCCTTCTCCGTCGCCCCCTGCTCGTCTCCACGAAGAAGCGACTGGAGTACGTGACCGCCGAGACACCCGGTAGTTGCGATCAGGCCGTCGGAATAACGCTCAAGCAGCTCCCAATCGATGCGAGGCTTGTAGTAGTACCCCTCGAGGAACGCCAGACTCGACAACTGGATGAGATTTCGGTAGCCCACCTCATTTTCCGACAAGAGCGTCAGGTGGTAGTACAGCTTCTTGCCGCCCTCAGTGTCACCGCCGGAATCGTCGAGCCGACCACGCCGCGTCGGCCGCTCATGGCGATCGTCGTGTGCCATGTAGGCCTCGGTGCCGATGATCGGCTTAATCCCACGCTTGCGGCACTCCTTGTAGAACTCAAGGGTTCCGTACATGTTGCCGTGATCGGTGATTCCGAGCGCCGGCTGACCGTCCGAGAGGGCTTTTGCCACGAGTTCATCGAGGCGCGCTGCCCCATCGAGCATCGAGAACTCGGTATGAACATGGAGGTGGGTAAAGGAGTCGGTCACTGAGCAGTTGCGGGTAGTACTACTTGAAGGCAGAGTTCGACCGAGTCAACCGGGGAACCACACCATCGGGGATTCGGGACTGTACCAGAGCCTGCCGGCACCCGTAATCGCGCCGCAGGTCTCACAGATAGGTACCGGGACGCTCAGGAACTGCCCCAGGGGTCTGAGGAAGCTGCCGCATCTGCTCGAACTGCTGTCGTGCCGCCAATTGCTGAGCGAAGAGCGTTGCCTGAATGCCGTGGAACAGCCCCTCAAGCCAACCGACGAGTTGTGCTTGAGCAACTCGAAGCTCCGCCTCGCTCGGAATCTCGTCAGGGCTGAACGGCAGTGTCAGCATTCGCAGTTCCTCTTGCAGGTCGTCAGAGAGCGCTCCTGAGAGCTCCACGACCGAGCGCTCGTAAACCTCGGCAAGGCGTTCTCGGCTCGCCTCATCAAGGGGAGCCTGTCGAACCTCATCGAGTAGCTGCTTCACCATCGAACCGATCCGAAGCACCTTCGCTGGTTCGGTCACCGAACCAGCGTCCTCGGGCTGGTCCGCTTCCGAAGCATCCTCAGATGCCAGAACCTCGGGATGTTCGACAGATGGGTTGTCACCAATCACTGCACTGCCTTCCTCTGATCGATGATGGTCAGACTACGAGTCATCACGACCGACGCCTCGAGCCGCTATCAAGGGAACGAACATCTCGTCAGCGGTGAGTGAGCCGTGTCGACAGATCAATTCAAATGGGCCGCTATCTGCCGGGTCATCGAGGCTGACCGGTTCTCTGGCCGCAACGACCACATCGCCCATTCGAGCCGCCACCGGCGATGGCACGGAAGGCCCGAACCACTGCTCATCGATGACCTCATCACGACGCTTCACCCAGCCGATCTGGTCGAATTGGTCCTTCAGGCATGAATAGAGTTCGTCTGCTGCCCCCGGACGGGCATGGAACCACCGCATCCGTCCTTCGCCGCTCTGAAAGTTGGTCCGTCGAAGAACGTCGTCGCTGGGTACCAGTATTCGACTTCCAACCTCTACCTGCCCGTGATCTGCCGTGATCATTACGGCAGTCTCCGGACCAACAGCCTCAACGATGTCAGCGACAAGGCGATCAGCACATCGCAGCTCTGCATCGTAGAAATCACCAAATCCACGTTCGTGAGCGATCTTGTCGATACCGGCGTAGTACGCATGGACGAAAGGAGCGCCCGAGCGCACCAGGCTGCGAATCAGTACCGGCAGCGAGGATGCCGCCCGATATCCAACCGCGTCACCACCCCGAAGGTGCGCCTCAGAGAAGCCCGAACCGATGAGCTCGTATGAGGTGACATAGGGAATTCGCTGCCCACAGAACGGCCGATGTGGTTGCAATTGTGACGGCGGGAGCGCAGCGCGTCGGTCTCCTTGCGGCGATGCCCACCGCAGCATGTT
>JBDQKN010000108.1:0-6989 GCA_040263235.1 Ilumatobacteraceae bacterium | reverse complement strand
GTGTTGGCCCCCGTCGCACGAACCACCGCCACCCCGTGCCCGCCAACAACGAGCGTGCCCGAGAACAACCAGGGCGTGTCCTCGCCTCCAGGAGCGCCCATCGCCGTCAAGGTCTCATCAGCCGGATGTTTCGCCACTGGCACCGACTCACCGGTCATCGTCGACTCGTCGACGCGAAGAACCGAACCGCCAATGAGCACGGCGTCTGCCGGTATTCGATCTCCCTCAGCGAGGAGGACATGATCGCCGCACACCACGTCTCTGCCAGGAATTCGAATGTTCTGGCCATCACGAACGACGAGGGCCCGTGGCGATGACAGATCTCGCAGTGCTGCGAGCGCTGTCTCGGTTCGCTCCTCTTGGACGACTGAGATTCCGATCACGACGATCACCGTGCCCATCAGCATCCAACCATCGAGGGGTTCAGCAATGACGAAGCTCACCGCTCCAGCAGCGCTCAACAACAAGAGCATGGGCTCTCGGAGCACGCGCAGCATCACCAGGATCGGTCCAACTCGCGAGTCACCCGGGAGCAGATTCGGACCATCACTGATGAGCCGTTCTGCGGCCTCGGCCGAGGACAGACCATCGTGATCACATAGCGACATCGTCGAAGTCCATCACGACACCGTCGATCTCAACACGGCCGATCGTCACCTCCCGAGCCGATTCGTCACCTCGACCTTCAGTACGGTCACACACAAGGAGGACAATGACGTGACAACACCACCGATCCCCCATGAGGTGCCCGAGGAACTGCAGCAATTACTTGCCGAGATCGACGCCTTCATCGAGGCCGAAATCCGGCCTCTCGAGGAAATCGACGACAACATCCGGTTCTTTGATCATCGACGCGAGGATGCCCGTACCGACTGGGACCGCGGGGGTCTGCCCAACGACGAGTGGGAGAACCTCCTGCATCGTGCGAAACGACTCGCTGATGCAGCCGGGCTTTACCGGTACCCCTTCCCCGTCGAGTACGGCGGCCGAAACGGATCGATTTACGACATGGCAGTGATCCGCGAATATCTCGCCCGAAAGGGCCTCGGCCTTCATAACGACCTCCAGAACGAACATTCCATCGTTGGCAACAACGTCGCCCTGTTGCTGATGATCAACTACGGCACCCCACAGCAACAGGCCGAATGGATCGACGACCTCACCGAGGGCCGTCGTGGATTTGCATTCGGCATTACCGAACCCGATCACGGTTCAGATGCGACCCATATGGAGACCACAGCCGTCAGGGACGGTGACGAGTGGGTGATCAGCGGCGAGAAGACCTGGAACACCGGCATCCACCGTGCACACTCCGACCTGATCTTCGCCCGAACCAGTGGCACGGCCGGCGATGGCGACGGCATCACCGCCTTCCTCGTCCCGACCACCTCCCCGGGTTTTGAGGTCCTCGAGTATCTCTGGACGTTCAATATGCCGACTGACCATGCCCACATCCGGCTCACCGATGTCCGAGTGCCGGCAACCTCCATATTTGGTGGTGAGGGGCGCGGTCTTCAGGTCGTTCAGCACTTCTTCAACGAGAACCGAATCCGACAGGCGGCCTCGAGTCTCGGGGCGGCTCAATTCTGTATCGACCAGTCGATTGACTACGCGAAACAACGGAAGCCCTTCGGGAAGCCCTTGGCCTCGAACCAGGGCATCCAGTTCCCACTGGTCGAGTTGCAGACCCAATGCGAGATGCTGCGCGCTCTGATCCACAAGACCGCATGGCTGATGGATGCCCATGGAGCGTTCAGCCAGTCAGACAAGGTTTCGATGTGTAACTACTGGGCTAATCGACTGTGCTGCGAGGCAGCTGATCGGGCGATGCAGGTACACGGAGGCCTCGGATATAGCCGCCACACCCCCTTTGAGCACATCTACCGTCACCACCGTCGCTATCGGATCACCGAGGGCGCCGAGGAGATCCAGATGAGGCGGGTAGCCGGGTACATGTTCGGCTTTATGAACCAACAGGCCCCCAAAGGCGTTGCTGGCGTGCGGGGCTGAGATGCATCAGCCCCCATCTGCCGCCGAGTTGCTCCGAACTGTGGCTGCGACGCTCATAGATGAGGCCGTCCCAGCGCTCACGGGGCCAGTGCAACACCGGGTTCGGGTGGCCGCCAACATCATCGAGATCGTCGCCAGGGAACTCGAGTTCGGCGAGAGGGTCAGGACCTCGGAATCGAAGATGCTCATGGAGATAGCCGGCACCCGCGATCCTGACGAGGTCGCCACCTTGCTGCGGGCCGGCGCCGCCGATGATCGCGATGAGCATGATCGCGTACGCCATCTCCTCACCGAGATCGCTCGCGGCGATCTGTCGATCGCCAAGCCCGGCTACGACAGGTGGGACGGCGATTGATGGACGACGCACCATCACGCTTGGCTACGTGGCTGAGCAGCGAACGATCGACACCGGTACGGATCACCGACCTCGCTCCGGTATCGGCAGGAGCCCGGCGTTTCAACGCGCTCTTCACCGTCCACGAGCAGAGTCGTGTGGAGCGGATGGCTCTCACCATGATTCCAACCGCAGCGATTCAGCTTCTTAGCGTTACCGATGAGTCTGCAGTACGTGGACTCGCCGAGGAGGCCGGGGTTCCGGTCCCGCACGTCCATCACGTCTGTCTTGATGAGTCGGTACTCGGCGGGCCGTTCTTCTGTTCAACAGCGGTTGAAGGTGAGACCGTGCCGCGTCGCGTTTTACGTCTTGTCGAGGCAGCAGGCGGAGACCTTGGCCAACGAATCGTCACTCAACTCGGCTCAGCCCTCGCTCAGCTCCACCAGATCGACGCCACCAGAGCACCTACAGCCCTCGTTCCAGATAGCGGCAATCGGCCCGTCGCCGAGGCACTGGCGCAAGTCGACCAGGGGCTCAACGACCTGTTGTCAGCATCGCCGGCATTTGCGTTCTGTGCTCGGTGGCTGGAGAGGACCGCACCGAGCGAACCCGTCGACGACACCATCGTTCACAGCGACGTCCGAAACGGCAACATCATCGTCGGACCCGATGGGCTGCGAGCGATCCTCGATTGGGAGGGAAGCAGACTTGGTGATCCTGCTGAGGATCTGGCGTGGACATGCCAACGAATGTGGCGATTCCGGGAGGATCATCTCACGGTCGGTGGACTCGGATCGCTTCCCACTCTGCTCGACGCATACCAACGAGCTGGGGGGGCTATCGATCCTGATCGAATCAGATGGTGGCGGGTTCTGACAACGGTCCGATGGGGTCTTGGCATGGCAGGCCAATCACGGTCTCACCTCGACGGCAACTATTCCTCAATCGTGATGGCTGCAAGCGCCAGACGGATGGCCGAACTTGAGTTCGACGCCCTCCAACTCGTGCGTTGAACCCAGTTGTCAGGCAAGTCCGAGTTCAGCGACAGCTTCGTCGCGTAACTGTCGCTTGAGCAACTTTCCAGAACCGGTTCTCGCAAGTGGCTCGTGATGAACGGTGATGTACCGAGGTATCTCGAATTTCGCTAGGTGACCAGACAGGAATTCACGAAGGGCATCGCTGTCGATCGGCTCCGACGCGTAAATCGTCGCACCAACTTCCTCGCCGAGACGCTCGTCGGGAACGGCGTACACCGCTGCCTCGACTACTAACGGGTGAGCGGCGAGTGCGGCTTCAACACCTCCACACCCGATGTTCTCGCCACCGCGGATAATCAGATCCTTGATGCGGTCGACGATGAAGAGATGACCATCCTCGTCGAGATAGGCAACGTCACCCGTGCGAAACCATCCGGCCTCAGCAAAACTTGCAGCCGTTGCCTCGGGTTTGTTCCAGTACTCACGGAACATCGAAGGACCACGAACCTGCAGTTCGCCACGCTCGCCCATCGGGAGTTCATTGCCGTCGTCATCGACCACCCGCAGATCGATCACCACGAGCGGCGGGCCTGAACTGAGAGGGCGCTTGACATAGTCGGAACCGACGATCAAGGTGCCGATCGCGTTGGTCTCAGTCATCCCCCAACCGGTGTTCACCACGGCGGTGCTGAACGTCTCGTCGATCTGGCGCATCTGCTCGGGTGGACGGGCCGCCCCACCACCGCCGACAGTGAGCAACGTTGAGAGATCCCGACCAGCACGCTTGGCCTCACGAACCAAGTCACCGGTCACTGCAGGGGGCCCAGTGAAGGTGACGATTCGCTCTCGCTCGATGAGTTCGGCAGCGACCGCCGCATCCCACTTCATCATGGTCACCACTTTGCGCTGCGACCGATAACTCGACAGGAAGACGCCATGCATCCCAAGGACATGGAACAGCGGGATCCCGAGCAGCGTGGCCGGACCATATCCGGCGGACGCATCAGGGGCGAGGGCGATGCCCGATCGTGCTGAGACCGCTCCGTATTCCACCTCCCACGCCATCAGAGCAACGAGCACATTGTGATGGTTCGACAGCACGCCCTTGGGATGACCCGTTGACCCAGAGGTGTAGAGGATCAGAGCAGGGTCCTCAGGAGCGATGTCCACCGAAGGCATCGGCATCTCGCCAATCGCTGCCATCTGTTCCGCCAATTCGAGATCGGCACGAGGCGACCCGGAGTGACGGACAGCCACAACGGTGAGACCTGACATCGGTGGGCATTGTTCAAGGAGTTCGAGTCGCTCGCGATCAGCGAACAACACCTTCGCCCCCGAGTCCTCTAAGCCGTAGGTCATCTCCTCGGCATTCCAAAGCGAGTTCATTGCAACCGCAATCGCACCAACCGACGTTGCCGCGCAGAAGGCAAGCATCCACTCGGCGTGATTACGCATTGAGATCGCAACTCGATCACCAGGTCGAACCCCACACTCGTGTACGAGCATGTGGCCGATCGTGGAGGCGTCACGCCATGCATCGGCAAAGGTCCAGCGATCGTCACCGGCCACGATGAAGGTGGCGTCGCTGATCGTCTCGATGTAGAGCTGCCGCAGCGAGCGAGGGGCGTGAGCGAAGGTGCGTACCGGTCCTCGAATGTCGTCACGTTCGAGTAACTCATAGGGCTCGCCAGGCGCAGTGGCTTTGGCGATGATGTCGAGTCGCGCTGCAGCGGCAGTGTTCATGTGGTCCCTCCCCCGGAAACCGCGTCAACGTAGCAAGCCGCTTGGCGAGTCGCCGCACCGGCTTGATTCGTCAGTCGAGACCGTAGATGGCGGACCGACGGATCCGGCTGATAACCCACGACGTGTCGACTCGATTCTCCGACATCCAAGCGACCAATTCGTCGACAGTCGCGAGTCGCTCCTCGTCGGGAACCTGCCGAACCCACATATGGTTGTCGAGAGCCTGGGGCGCATAGAGCGCCGCCGCAATCGGTCGGGCCGTTCGGATAAGGCTCATCGCCTCAATGTGGTGGACGCCTTGGGCAAGAAGGGCCGCGTACACCATCGAGGGCGCACGATTCACCCCCATGTGACAGTGCACAAGCACCTTGGATTCGGGTTCGCAAGACAATGCACCGAGAATCTCCTCAACGCCCTCGATGAACCATCGAACGTCCTGATCCCCTCCGTTGTCGTGGGTACCCAGCCAGATGTAGCGGACTTCAGGCGCCCACTCTGCCACCCGTCCTTGATCACTGTGCTCCCCACGCAGATCAACGATGGTGGTCACTCCTGCTGCCATCCACTGGTCGAGCGCAGCACGAGCGGCGGAGTCGCTCGACGGCAGATCACCGCAGATCGCAAGTCGGGGGGTCACCCACGACGGCCGTCGCCACAGGGTTGTCGGATCGGAGGGGCTCAGGGTGGCCTTGTTGTTATCAGTCATGGTGCTCCAGTCGTGTGAGATTGGTCTGTCCCCTACACGTCTGATTTCTAGCGAGGTGTGACATACCGATTTCAGGGGGTGTCAACTGCCTCGCGAACACGATCACAAACCGTGAATCTGCGGGACACCTCGAGCCGGCCGTCGGCATAAGCCAGAGCTCGGACGGCTCGGCGATCATCGCCCAATTGTCTCCATGCATCCGAGCACCGTCGCCACAATTCGGCACTTTCCAGTCCCCGTTGCCTACTAATTGCCGCTGCCACTGCCTGACGGCCGAGTTGCACTGCGGAACGAATCTGCTCGGAGCGCGAGTCACTCGGGTCGGTATCGATCGGATGGAAGCAGGTATCGACAACCACATCGTCTGTTGACAATTCAGGAGGAATCATCGCCTCAGCGGCCCAACGATGACTGTCATGCATGATTGGAACCAGCGCAAGCAGTACCTGGCTGTCAGCCCGCATCACTCGTAGCCAATCGCCTTCGGGTTCTGACTCCCATGTGGCCGTCAATCGTCCGGGGCGCAAAATTCTCAACTGGGGAGGACCATCGATCGGATACGCCCGTGCTGAGGCCATTCGCTGTTCGTCAAAAGGCATCCATTCAGCAGACTGCGATTGGACTGAGCCGAACGCGAACGTCCGCAAGTGTTTCGGCTCCCTCGTTTCTAGGGGCCGACGCCGTCGATCAAACTCGAGATGCCTGACACGGCTAAGAAGAGCAAGTAATCGAGCATCGGGTTGAACCCCCGCCGCCGAAGTTGCCCTGCTGATCAGGCTGATCAGTTCAAACCGCAGTTCTTTTGATGAATTCGCAACAGCCGATAATTCGTCTTCGAACGCAAGCAGGTAGTCAGTGGAGCGAGAGATCACTGCGGCGGCAGCTGTCGTGCTCAGGATCGGCGCAATGTCGGACTGTTCTGAGGTTGCCACGGCCTCAAACCCGGCAACGCCGCGAACAAGAGCAAGTTCGTCATGATCGTTGTGCACCGAGGTCAACAGTGCGACTTGTCCCAGCGCTGCTGCGGCTTCACCGCGATTTGGAAGCGATGATGCGACCCTCATTCTTCGCCGAGTTGAGCCCGGCAACCTGATAGCGGTGGACTCGCCGAGGGGCCGCGACGACCGCACCGCATCGGCCCGACTGGTGCCGATCAGATCATTCAGTACGGATCGATCGTCTCCCGGTTCGATCGGGATCAGCCGATCGGGTTCGGCGT
>JBDQKN010000107.1:0-7063 GCA_040263235.1 Ilumatobacteraceae bacterium | reverse complement strand
GGGTCAAGTGGCCGATCCATCGACCGCGCGTGGCTCGATCCGAATCAGGTCGTGCCTGTCGCTCCAGCATCCGCTCCTCGATTCCTAGTGCGCCAACACTCGACGGGCCCCACCACGTCCTCACCCGACCCGCAGACCGCAATATCATCAGCAAGAATGCCGACCCAACCCGAAACGACGAGCCCCGGACGCGAGTGGTGGCGTCACGCCGTCGTGTACCAGATCTATCCCCGCTCGTTCGCCGACGGCAACGGAGACGGAACCGGTGACATCGCCGGCATTCGGGCGCGCCTCCCACACCTGATCAATCTTGGAATTGACGCCATTTGGATCAGTCCGTGGTACCCGTCACCGCTCCTCGACGGCGGATATGACGTCGCCAACTATCGCGATATCGCGCCACGGTTTGGCACCCTCAGCGATGCTCGTGGCCTCATCGCGGACGCCCATGAGGCCGGCATCGCCATCATCGTCGACCTCGTTCCCAATCACACATCGTGGGATCACCCCTGGTTCCAGGCCGCTCGAGAGGCTGCCCCAGGCAGCGCGGAACGTCGGCGCTACATGATTCGGCCCGGCCGTGGTGACGATGGATCCCTTCCTCCGAACAACTGGACCGCAGTGTTTGGTGGCCCGGCGTGGACCCGTCTCCCCGACGGCGAGTGGTATCTCCACCTGTTCGACACCAGCCAGCCTGATCTCGACTGGACAAACCACGAAGTGCGTCACGAGTTCCGCGACATCCTCCGATTCTGGATCGAACTCGGTGTTGACGGATTCCGAGTGGACGTCGCCCACGGACTAGTGAAGGACCCAGCTCTTCCCGACATCGCAGTAGCTGAGGGAATTCTCGAGAGCGCATTGGTCGAGAACCATCCGCACTGGGATCGAGACGGCGTACACGAGATCATCCGCGAATGGCGAGCGATACTCGACGAGGAACAGGCAGCACGTGGCCGTGAACTTATGATGGTGGCAGAGGCATGGGTCCACCCGACAAGCCTCCCGAAATATCTGCGACCCGACGAATATCACCAGTCGTTTAACTTCGACTTCCTTCAATGCGAGTGGGATGCCGGCCTCATGCTCGAGGCGATCGATCGAGCACTTGCTGGCGCTCTCGCCGTGAACTCCTCGGCGACGTGGGCGCTGTCGAACCATGACGTGGTACGACATGCGACCCGATATGGGCTCCCACCTGAGACCGACTGGCGAGCCTGGTTGCTCGACGGACCACACTCGGCTCTCGATGCTGCCCTCGGCCTGCAACGGGCACGGGCTGCGGCGCTGCTGCTTCTCGCTCTGCCCGGCTCGACATACCTCTATCAAGGTGAAGAGCTCGGGCTCGGAGAGGTATTCGACCTCCCCACCAATGTGCTCGACGACCCGGTATGGGAGAACTCAGGTCGCACCCGCAAAGGTCGCGACGGATGTCGGGTACCGCTCCCGTGGTCGGTTGCAGGAACTTCATTCGGATTTGGAACCGACGGGTCCTGGCTCCCTCAACCGCCGTCGTTTGCTGGCCTGTCAGTAGAGGCTCAGACTGGCGACACCGACAGCACACTTGAACTACATCGACAGGCAATAGCGCTCCGACGAACCAACTGGGTTGCTGCAGGGCCCCTCGAGTGGTCGAACAAGTTCACCCGCGTTGAGGAACAAGTGATCTGTTTCCAGCGCAGCAACATGGCCTGTCTGGTCAACTTTGGTGACGAAGCAGTTGCAATACCCGCCGGCTCGGTGCTTCTGTCGTCAGTGCCCCTCACCTCAGACGGGCTACTCCCCGGCCCCGCCACAGCTTGGATTCACACAGTCTGAGATATGCCCTCAGCAGGCATTGAGGGCATCAAGTGTGATCTCAACAATTCGATCGATGTCTGACTCGCTGACGGTCAGCGGCGGAGCAAAGAGCAGTGCATCGGCGACCGCTGGTCCAGATCCCGCGGGATACACCCACATTCCGCGCTTCACACAGGCCTCGACAGCCGCCGCTGAACTGACGCCTGCCAACTCGACCCCGACCATCAGTCCACGCCCGCGAATCTCCGTCACTCGACGATGCCCATCGAGAGCAGAGTGGAGGCTCGACTGCAGACGCTCGCCCATCTGACCAGCACGATCAACGAGATTCTCTCGCTCCAGGATGTCGAGGACAGCCAGAGCGCCAGCACACATTGCATCGGGACCCGAATAGGTGAAGAACATGACACTCCCTCCCGCGTCCGAGATCGTGTCGAGCACCTCGTTCGATGCCGACACCATCGACATCGGCACGTAGCCCCCACCGAGACCCTTGGCCGAAACGAGAATGTCCGGCTGGACCGGGTCATGTTGGTGCCCCCAGGTCAGACCTGTTCGCCCAAAGCCCGTCATCACCTCGTCGGCAATGAGCAGGATCCCGTAGTGCTGGCAGATCTCCATGATCTGCTGCCAGTAGTCGTCGTCAGCCACCAGTGCACCCGCCGATGCACCGATCACGGGCTCGGCCATGAACGCAGAAACCGTCTCTGGCCCAGCAGCCTCAATGGCAGTGGCAAGGGCGCCCGCATCGTTCCATGGCACCTTCGGCCATTCGGCGAGGAGTGGGTCGAGACCGGATCGGCGGGCCATATGGCCTCCGATGGCCAATGTCGTCACGGTTGCACCGTGATAACTCGGGACTCGAGCGAGAACCTTGTAACGACTCTCCTCCCCGCGGGCAAGGTGATAGCTACGGGCTACTCGCACCGCCGTATCAGTGGCCTCTGAACCGCCGCCAGCGAAATACACATGGTCGAACCCGTCTGGCAGCCATCGATCTGCCAGCCGTTCGACGAGCGCCACACGATTCGGCGTAGCCCAGGTTGGCACCACATAATCAATCGACTTCATTGCCGTCGCAACCGCGTCAGCGACCTCGTGACGGCCATGGCCGATGTTCGTCACCACGGCACCGCCGGCTGCATCGAGTATTCGACGGCCATCGTCGAGGATCAGTTCGCTGCCCTCGGTTGCTACTACCAACGGAGGTGGCGCAGCGACACGCGTGAACGGATAACGGTCGACTGCTGTCTGCTCTGAGGAGGTGGACATGGAGACATCATCGCAGACCGTCGGGTAGCGGATCGCACCACTCTGATCTGTCACACTTCGACCATGACCACAGGCGAATTCTCCGGACGCGTTGCGATTGTTACCGGTTCCTCATCTGGAATCGGAGAGGCAGTCGCCCATCGACTCTCATCACTCGGTGCCACGGTGGTGGTGAACTCGGCATCATCGGTAGAGGCTGGGGAAGCTGTCTCAGCCGCACTTCCTGGTGAATCCATCTACGTGCGGGCCGATATCTCCGATCAGGCCCAGGGACATGCCTTGGTCGACACCACGATTGAGCGCTACGGGCGGCTTGACATGCTCATTAACAATGCTGGATGGACAACCGTTGTCCCCCACCATGATCTCGATGCGCTGTCCGACGAGATCTTCCGCAAGACGTTCGAGGTCAACGTCTTTGGAACCTGGTGGCTCACCAAACATGCCATGCCCCACCTCAAACAGTCACCTGATGGCAACGTCGTGAACATCACTTCGATCGCCGGGGTTCGCCCCGTCGGCTCCTCAGTCGCCTACTCGATGACGAAAGCGGCGCTCAACCAGATGACACATCTCCTTGCGAAGTCCTGCGGACCGGTCAGGGTGAACGCCATTGCTCCCGGTCTTGTCGCCACACCATGGACGAGTGACTGGGACGAGCAACATGCTGCGATTGCCCAGATTGCTCCTCTCAAGCGGTCGGCGACCGCTGAGGACTGCGCCGAGGCAACGCTCGGGCTGCTGCGGTCCACCTACGTCTCGGGCGCCGTTCTGGTCGTCGACGGCGGCACCACCATGGCAATGTGACCGGTGCAGCGCCTACATCAGATCGGCTGGTGGCTCTTCATCGCCTCGGCCTTCTGCTTCGGATACTCAGGACTCAGATCGGGTGATGTCGCCGTCATCGTCGGGAGCATCGTCTTCGGTCTGGCCTGTGTGCTTTTCCTCGTAGAGCGCTGAGGTTCAGAGTCCGAGCGACTTGGCGATAATCGTCTTCATGATCTCGTTGGTCCCGCCGTAAATCGACGTCACTCGAGCATCGGCATAGGTTCTCGCGATCGGGTACTCGATCGTGTATCCATAGCCACCGAAGAACTGAAGGCAGCGGTCAGCAGCCTCCTTCTGCAGGTCGGTGCACCAGTACTTCGCCTGTGCCGCCTCTGCGGGCGAGAGCGTGCCGGCATTCAGCGCCAACACGCAGCTATCGACATATGCCTGAGCGACATCGATCGCCGTCTTGACCTCTGCGAGCACGAACTTCGTGTTCTGGAAGGAACCAATTGGCGTGCCGAACGCCTTCCGATCCTTTACGTACTCCACTGTCCAGTTGAGGGCGGCGCGAGCCGAGGCGACACCGGTCACCGCAATCGACAGGCGTTCCTGCGCGAGGTTCGACGAGAGGTAGCGGAAGGCCTGCCCCTCATCGCCGAGGCGGTTGGCCACCGGGATCCTGACATCGTCAAAGAACAACTCAGCGGTGTCTTGGGAGTGGTTGCCGATCTTCTCAAGATTGCGACCCCTGTCGAAACCGGGCATACCCCGCTCGACGACGAGCAACGTCATCCCAGCGTGCTTGGCAGTCGGGTCGGTCTTCGCCACCACGATTACCAGATCTGAGTTGATCCCGTTAGTGATGAAGGTCTTCGAGCCATTAACTACATAGGTGTCGCCATCGAGAACAGCGGTGGTTCCGACGCTCGCAAGGTCTGAACCGGTCCCGGGTTCGGTCATCGCAATCGCAGTAATCAACTCACCCGAAGCGATCGCTGGCAGCCACCTCGTGCGCTGCTCCTCATTGGCCAGCTCGATGAAGTATGGGGTGGTGATGTCGTTGTGAAGGGTGATACCAAGGCCTGCTCCCCCGATGCCGGCATAGGCGAACTCCTCAGCAATCACCTGATTGAACCGAAAGTCATCGGAGCCACCGCCACCGAACTCGGTTGGAATCTGCATGCCGAGGAACCCGTGAGACCCTGCCGACGCGAAGATTTCACGCGGGGCAATACCTTCACGCTCCCAGTCCATGTAGCCGGGCACGATCTCTTTGGCAACCCATGAGGAGAATGACCTCCGGAACTCTTCGTGGTCATCGTCAAAGATTGCGCGCATGACTTGATGCTAGGGATTCGCTTGGCCCAGCGCCCAAGCGGGATCCTGTCGGTAGACCGACGACAAGGCTGAATAGAGCTGTGATGAACGCCTTCTCATCTCACCCGGCCTGGTGAAGAACACCTCCGTCGCCACCGCGAAATGCTCAGCCGGGTTAGACCCTGCATAGGGTCGAAGAAGGCGCTGGCGTCGTCGACGCACCCGATGGAGAGACCGCCCCATGACGCGATTGACGGTGTCTCTCATCTCCTGATCGGCGATCGGAGGCAACCCATCGGCTGCACCATCGAGTTGATCGAACTTGTGGGCGAACTCGTGGATGACGACATTCCGACCACCGTCTGGACGTCCGAGATCAGACACCACCTGAGACCATGACACCATCACCGGGCCGCGGCCGTGACCCGACTGCCCCGCAAGAGTCCGCATTCCACCCCGAACAACACCCCCTGACGTTCGCGGCGCCCATTCAGGCATGCGAAGCGAGCGAGGATGGATAATCACCGACCGCACCGCAGCGAAGGGATCCGCCCCGTCGACAAAGCCCACCGCAAGAACTGCTGCGATCCGCGCCACTACCCAACATTGCCAGTCGTCGAGGTCAGCGTTTCGAGGTGCCTCCCATCTCGCCCGTTCGACGAGCGCACGCGAACGCTCCTCATGCCGCACACGAGCATCCACCGGCACACAGCCGAGGAGCCGGTTGAGGCCAGCCTCAACCCTGTCGATTGTCCGCTGGTCAGACACCAACCCACCATAGGGCCCTCCCAGTGTCAGTATCCGGCGGCACACGGTCCTCCACCCCCCATACTGGATAGGTGAGTGATCAATCCGTTGACGAGGGTTCACGGGACGACTTCGTCCGAGAGTTGGTTCGGTCCGACCTGAGATCCGGAACCTACAACCGGGTTAAAACCCGGTTCCCACCTGAGCCAAACGGCTACCTACACATCGGTCACGCAAAGGCAATAACGCTGGATTTCGAGCTGGCCGCTGAATTCAACGGGATTTGTAATCTTCGATTCGACGACACCAACCCCGATACCGAGGACACGGCTTTCGTCGATGGAATCATCGACGATCTGGCCTGGCTCGGTTACCAACCTGCCGAGAACCCGCTCTACGCGAGCGACTACTTCGAGCAGCTCTACACCTGGGCCGAGGAACTCATCGGCCGCGGTCTGGCCTACGTGGATGATCAAGATGCCGAAACCATCTCAGCTCAGCGTGGCGGATACGGCCAGCCCGGTGTCGATAGCCCCCACCGCAATCGAACAGCAGAGGAAAACCTCGACCTGTTTCGGCGCATGAGAGCCGGAGAATTCGGTGAAGGCGAGCGGGTGCTACGCGCCCGGATCGATATGCAGCATGAGAACATGCAGCTCCGCGATCCGGTCATGTACCGCATCCGCCATGAACGCCATCACCGAACCGGCGACACGTGGCATATCTACCCAACCTACGACTGGGCCCATGGACAGAGCGACGCCATCGAGGGTGTCACCCATTCGTTGTGCACACTCGAGTTTGACAGCCATCGCCCGCTCTACGACTGGTACCTCGAGCAGTTGTCACTCCCCCATGCCAAGCCACGCCAAACAGAGTTCGCTCGGCTGGAACTCACGCACACCATCACATCGAAGCGTCGGCTTGCAACGCTCGTAGCGGACGGCATCACCGAAGGCTGGGATGACCCGCGAATGCCCACCCTGCGCGGCCTTCGGCGGCGCGGGTATCCACCTGAAGCAATCCGTGAATTCTGTTCCTTCATCGGCGTGGCACGCACCAACAGTCGCCACCAGATTGAGTTACTTGAGTCATTCGTCAGAACTCGTCTGAATCAGGTCGCAGAACGGCGCATGGCGGTGCTTGAACCACTTCG
>JBDQKN010000106.1:0-7088 GCA_040263235.1 Ilumatobacteraceae bacterium | reverse complement strand
GATCAAGATGATCGAGATCTGACAGATCGAGCACCTGCAGATAGACCCGCTCGGCGCCAGCCGCATGCCAGCGCGCCACCGTCTCGGCAGCCTCGGCGGGCAGCCCAGCCACACCGGCTCGACGCAACTCGTCCGGCTCGCGGCCAATCGCCGCAGCCCGCCGGGCGAACTCGGCCTCATCTGCACCAACACAGACGACGACCGCCACCGACCATGTCATCGACGACGGGTCTCGGTCAATCTCCTCACAGGCCCGACGCACGTTCGCAGTCTGAGCGATGAACTGGTCGATTTCGCAGAACGGCATGTTGAACTCGGCCGCGTACTTCGCGGTTAATGCCGGGGTGCGCTTGGCCCCACGACCACCGATGATGATCGGGATCCCGCCCGCCTGAACCGGTTTTGGAAGGGCCGGCGAGTCGGTGAGCGACCAGTGCTTACCGGCGAACGAGAACGATTCGCCCAGGGGAGTGCGCCACAGTCCATCGACGATCGCCAACTGCTCGGTGAACCGATCGAACCGCTCTCCAAGGCCCGGGACGGGAATGCCATATGCGGTGTGCTCGGCCTCAAACCATCCGGCACCGAGGCCCAACTCGATTCGGCCACCCGACATCTGATCGACATTTGCCACCGAGATCGCCAGAGGACCTGGATGACGGAACGTGGCTGCAGTCACCATCGTTCCGAGGCGAATCGTCGACGTATCTCGAGCGAGTCCGCCAAGTGTCACCCATGCATCGCTCGGACCCGGATCACCTGATACCGAGCCCATTTTCAGGAAATGGTCCGAACGGAAGAAGGCACCAAAGCCCAGTGCTTCCGCACGCAATGCCACGGCGAGCAAGTCGTCGTAGGTCGCCCCCTGCTGCGGCTCGGTGAAGATGCGATACGGAGTCAGGTCACGTGCGTTCACGCCCGGCAACCTAGCCTCGACAACGTGAGCGACCTTCCCCAGTTGAGTCCCGCCCTCGATCGTCTGCGCGCCCACGTGCTCGAACACTCAGTTCGTCGCGGCGACTTCACCCTGAAGAGTGGAGCCAAGAGCACGTGGTTCCTCGACACCAAGCAGACGGCGTGTCGTGCCGACGGGATTATCGCCGTCGCCGATGCCCTGCTCGAACTCATTCCCGAGGACACGACCACCATTGGGGGGCTCACCATGGGAGCCGACCCAGTTTCCTTCGGTGTTGCTGCCGTCGCGGCAACACGCGGGCGAGACCTCCGCAGTTTCAGCGTGCGCAAGGAAGCCAAGGACCACGGCGTTACCGGACGTCTCGCCGGGGCGCTACAGCCCGGTGACCACGTGGTCATCGTGGAAGACACCACCACTCGAGGGACCTCACTGCTCGAAGCAGTGGATGTGGTCCGCGCCTTTGGCGCCGAGGTGGTCTTGGCGAGTGTGATCGTCGACCGCGGCACAACCTGCCACGACCTGTGCTCACAGGCGGGTGTGCCATACCTCCCTCTGCTCACAGCAACAGATCTCGGATTCGAACCGGGTACCTGACCCGGGGTCAACCGGCGGGCCAATAGCGATCGCGCAACTGGCGCTTCAACAATTTGCCGGTCGGGAGGCGCGGCAGGTCGTCGACCACATCGACGCTCACCGGGCATTTGTAGTGCGCTATCCGCTCGCGCGCATATGAGATCAGTTCGCGCTCAACCTCGAGCGCATCAGTAGAGGCCGCTGGGGTCGTGATGACCACCGCCTTCACTTCCTCTCCGAGATCAGTATTGGGCACCCCGATCACCGCGATGTCTGACACCCAGGGATGCAGTGTCAACGCACTCTCAACCTCCTGGGGATAGATATTCACCCCGCCCGAGATGATCATGTGTGAGGCGCGATCGGTGAGGAACAGGTAGCCGTCGGTGTCGAGATAGCCGATGTCGCCGAGAGCGTTCCATCCGCGGTCGTTGAATGCCTCAGCCGTTTTGGCCGGATCGTTGTGATATTCGAACACCATCTCGGTTTCGAACCAGATACGTCCGGCCTCACCCGGCGGCAACTCGTTGCCATCGTCATCACAGATATGAACGGCACCGGTCAACGGTCGACCCACCGAACCCGGATGAGCCAACCAATCCTGTGGCCCGATTAGACAGGCCCCGGTGGCCTCACTGCCGGCGTAGTACTCGTGGATGATCGGGCCCCACCACTCGAGCATCTGGTGCTTCACATCCACCGGACATGGAGCTGCGGCATGCACCGCCATCGTCAACGACGAAAGGTCGAAGCCCAACCGTTCCTCCTCAGCCAATTTCAACATGCGAACGAAATGGGTCGGAACGAACTGGGCGTGAGATACGCCGTACTTCTCGATGGTGCGCAACAGCTCAGCTGGATCGAAACGTTCCATCACCACGACCGTCGCTCCGAGACGATGCGCACCCGTCGACCAGACGAGTGGTGCTGCGTGGTAGAGCGGCGCCGGACAGAGATACACCGACGATGACGACATTGCGTAGTGACTCTCGAGCATCGGCACCGTCGACATCGGTCCGGCACCAAACGGCAACCCCGACAACGGTCGCTTGATCCCTTTTGGCCTTCCTGTCGTCCCGGAGGAATAGAACATGAAACTGCCCTCAGTTTCAACGCCCTCATCGAACGGGCTGTCGTCATGGCCCTCGACGAACAGCTCATACGACGAGAACCCTTCGGGCAGCGACCCCGGATCAACATCCATCATCAGACGCAGTGAGCAACCATCGTCGGGGATGGTCAATGACGTCGCCAGCGCAGTCAGGTGGCTTGAGGTGATCAATGCTTCGGCCCCGCAGTCGCCGACGATGTACTCCACCTCATCGGCCTGCAGGTGCCAATTGACTGGAACCGAATACATGCCAAGTCGCTGGCAGGCCAACATCACCTCGAAGTAGCGAGGTTGATTCTCGAGCAACACGGCTACCACCGAGCCCGCGCCGAGTCCCGATGCGAGCAGCGCACGCCCGAGCCGCCGAGAGCCCCGCTCCAACTCATCGAATGACACGGTCACCCCAGACCCCGTCATGATGATCGCCGGATCATTCGATCGTTTGGGCAGCACCGATGCGGGCTGGAAGCGGCGATCGTCAGCGATGGGCGTCATGGGCGAACTTTAGGAATCCCCCGACGCGCGACAGGCACCCGGAGGTGCCTGTGGTGGTCGAGACCGGCGTCGATCCGGTGACCTTCCGCTTTTCAGGCGGACGCTCTGCCAACTGAGCTACTCGACCAATGCCGGTGACATCGGCAATCCGACGCCACACAAGCAACGAGGCTGCCTCACGGCAGCCCCGAGCGGTCCCGACGGGGTTCGAACCCGCGACCTCCGGCTTGACAGGCCGGCGTGAACTCCACTTCACCACGGGACCAGGAATTCAACTATGTAACGCACCCCCAACGGGATTCGAACCCGTGCCGTCACCTTGAAAGGGTGATGTCCTAGGCCGCTAGACGATGGGGGCCAACGCCTCATCCAGTTGAGAGCGGCTTCACGCTAGCACCCCGTCTGAACGGTTCCACCACCCTCAGGTTGCCGGGGAGGACAGGGCCTGCACCACCCACTCGAGCATCCATCCTGACCATCCGTAGAGGCTGTGCTCCGGGGAGTCCTGCATCTGCTCATCAACGACAGATGCAGTGACGTCATCGGTTACGCCAAGGAGTGAACCCAACACGAGCCGCAGCGAATTCAGCGACTGCATGAAGGCGGTGAGACCGGCGGTGTCGAATACCACCTCATCGCCGTCAGCGGAATCGAACGCAGCTCGAACAGTTGCGAATCCCGCCCGTTTTGACTCCACGAGTTCCGAGCGCATCAGCCGCTGATATTCGTCGTCATATTCAGCGTCGTCGCCATCGTGATCGGTAAACGCCGGGGGAAACAACCGCGATATCGGTGGGATGGTCGGTGCGGACGGATCAACCGACCCAGCGATCATCACATCGAGGTCGGAAAGCATGTGACCAACCACCTCGCGTTCTGTCGCTCCGACCCTGACCACAAACCGATCGTCACCGACCCGCTCACAGACGGAACGCCGTCGCCGCAACACTTACGAGTCCCGTTCCATCGTTGCCCACAACCCGTGCTCGTGTAGTCGGAACACGTGCATCTCACATTGTTCGCGAGAGCCATCAGCCACATTGGCCCGACCCTCGTTGTGCACGGCCAACATCAATTCGTTGGCTTTTTCTGATGAGTAGCCGAACAACTTCTGCAATACGAAAGCCACATAACTCATGAGGTTCACCGGGTCGTTCCACACCACGACGATCCACGGACGATCCTCGGCGATCGACTCGTCGAGGTCGACGTCAGGGTCAACCATGGTGTCCGACACGCCACCAGTCTGCCCGACAGCGTTGGCCGGTTCATCCGGGCTGCCGTACGATCAGACCCATGACCGCCGGAAGTCGACCACTGGTTCCCTCCAGGCTCGCCCCCGGTGGCGTCGCTCACGGCGGCTCGCGGGCACCTCGCTCAGTGGTCGGGGCCTACATCGCCTTGACCAAACCAAGGATCATCGAACTGCTCCTCATCACCACCGTGCCAACGATGGTGGTTGCAGCTGACGGGTGGCCTGACACCTGGCTTGTCATCGTCACCCTCATCGGCGGCACCCTTGCCGCGGGCGGTGCGAACGCCATCAACATGTACGTCGACCGTGACATTGATGCGCTCATGGAACGCACCCGGAACCGCCCACTGGTCACCGGTGCCGTCACCCCGCGAAACGCCCTGATCTTCGCTCTCGCTCTCGAGGTCGCTGCGTTCGTCGTCCTGTGGGCCGGCGCGAACCTGCTCTCGGCTGCACTCGCCCTCTCAGCCACCGTGTTCTATGTGGGGGTCTACACCCTGTGGTTGAAACGAACCAGCAGACAGAACATCGTGATCGGCGGGGCCGCCGGCGCGGTACCGGTGCTCGTCGGATGGGCTTCAGTAACGAACAGTCTCGACTGGGCTCCAGTCGTGCTCTTCGCTGCCATCTTCTTTTGGACCCCGCCCCATTTCTGGGCACTCGCCATGCGCTACGCCGACGACTACCGGGCGGCGAACGTGCCAATGCTTCCAGCGATCGTGCCGTTCCGGACTGCCCATGTCCAGATGATCGGCCACACGATCGCGCTTGTGGCCAGCACACTCATCCTCGTTCCCGTCGCCGGCAACCTCGGAGTGATCTACACCGTTGCTGCAGTCCTTCTCGGGGGAGCGTTTCTCGGCGCCACGATCCGACTCGGCAGGAACCCGACCGAAAGCGCGTCGATGCGCGTCTTCGGATTCTCCATCACGTACGTCACGGTGCTGTTCGCCGCCATGACCATCGACGTCCTGCTCTGAGACCCGTGGATTTCCCCTGATGGGAACCTCGGCCAGTAGTCTTGGCCGGGTAGTTTCGATACGGCTGCGCGCTACCGGGTTCGGTCGCGTGCCGTCTAGCGGCACAGGACAGTGGAAGAGAGTCAGCAACAGATGACGACCATCGAACACTCGGGGATCGAGCAGGACCAGCAGGCTGTCCTTTTCGGCAATGGCACGATCGGCTCATTCTTCGCCGCCGTGGCCGACTGGGCCACCTCGACCGACCACAAGAAGATCGGCCGGCTCTATGCCGGTTTCGGCATGCTTGGTTTACTGGCAATCGCCATCGTGGGCGCCCTACTCGGCCTCGATCGCACCGACGACTCCAGCACGATCCTGCCGGCAGACAGCATCGGGCAACTCTTCCAACTGCACCGTGTCGGCCTCGTATTCATGGTGGCGATCCCGCTCACCCTCGGTGCCGCCGTCGCTGTGACACCCCTCCAACTCGGAGCCCGGTCGCTCGCCTTCGCTCGGCTCGCCCTCACCGGCTTCTACACCTGGCTGGCGGGAGCAGTTCTCACTGTCGTCGCTATCGCCTCGAACGGTGGTATCGGTGGCAGGGACGCCCAGATGGTCGATCTCTTCCTCGCCGCTCACGGCCTGATGATCCTTGGAATCGGCGCAACCGCCGGCAGCGTGGCAACAACCGTGCTCACCACCCGGGCACCCGGCATGACCATGAGGCGGGTTCCCTTCTTCAGCTGGTCAGCACTGATCCAGTCAGTTGCTCTGCTCCTGGCATTGCCGGTCATGTTCGGCGTCGTCGTCTACTTGTTCATCGACCATCGCAATGCGGAACTCGTGTTCGGCGGTGCAGATGGGATCGGCACGTGGGTCGGCGTGTTCTTTGATCAGCCGCTCACGTACATCTACGCGATCCCCGCACTCGGCCTACTAGCTGAGGCCGCCCCGGTCGCCTTCGGCAAGCGTCACCCGATGCGACAGGTCGTGTTCGCCGGCATCGCCCTCTCGGGCGTTGCAGCCCTCACCGGCGTCACCCTGCAGAACGACTTCGCCGCCTCCTTCGACGGCGACGGCGCCACGGTGGTCAAGCACATCGTCGTGCTCGCCTTCTTCGCCGGGCTCCCATTGCTCGGCGGTCTGATCACTCTGGCCGGCGCGCTTATGGTCGCCAAGCCGGCCGCCGGAGCGAAGCCTTCGATTCGGGTCATCAGCCCGTTGATCTTCGGTCTGATGGCCACCCTCATGCTGATGCTCGGCATGGTTGGCGGAGTGCTGGACGACCTCACCGATCTTGACCTCCTCGGCACGGTGTTCGCCGAGGGCGGGGCAGTCTTCGTCACGTATGCAGCGGCACTCGCCGGGCTCGGTGCGCTCATCATGTGGGCCCCGAAACTGTGGGGAATGCAGATCCCTGAGAAGAAAGTCTTGCCATTGTCATTGCTCGGCGCGTTGGCCACTGTTCTTGCAGGCGGCGGTCACTATGTCGCTGGCTTTACCGGCCAGGCCGGAGGAGTCAGCATCTACGCAGGGGACGGCGCCTCGACAATCCTCAACGGCCTCGTGCTCGCCGGACACGCCCTCATGGCCCTCACCGTGCTCGGTGTAATCGGGGCGATCGCCAGCAGCCGCGGCTCAGGCGACACCAGCACCAACCCGTGGTGTGCACACACCATCGAGTGGTCGACGACCTCGCCAGCCCCCGCTGACAACTTTGCAGCGATGCCAACCGTGGTATCAGCAGAACCTGAACTCGACCAGACCACTGAAGGG
>JBDQKN010000105.1:0-7166 GCA_040263235.1 Ilumatobacteraceae bacterium | reverse complement strand
GTTGAGTTCAAGTCGAACCGGCCGCCGAGTGACCTGCGCAAGATGCCCAACGATGTCCTCGATGAGCATCTCTTGCTTCGCTCCGAATCCCCCACCGATTCGAGGCTTGATGACGCGAATGTCCTTGATCTCTCGATCGAGCAAGGGGGCCACCATCCGACGAGCGTGGAACGGAACCTGCGTCGCAGTTCGGATCACCATTCGTTCGTCTTCGTCCACCCAGGCAATGGAGATATGCGGCTCAATCGGGCACTGCTGTACTTGATGAACGCGGAACGTCTGGGTGAACACCCGATGCCCCAAACGCTCGGCCTCACTCACTGCGGCTTCGACATCACCTCGCGACGCCTGAATGTGGTGAACGACATTCCTGTCCCGATCGTGGATCTCGAGGGTGTCGGCTTCATCGTGAATCAACGGAGCTCCGGGTTCAAGTGCGGCCCGCTCGTCAAATACAGCGGGAAGCACCTCATAGGTCACATCGATGAGCCGGCACGCCTCCTCTGCGATATCGATGGTCTCCGCCGCAACCACCGCCACCCGGTCACCAACGTGCCGGACCTTGTTGTCAAAACTTACCTGGTCGTGAGGATGCGGATTCGGCCACGACTGGCCACCTGATGCGTATTTGATTCGGGGTGTGTTGCCATAGTGCAGAACCGCATGAACGCCGGGCAATGTCCGTGCCCGAGAGTCGTCAAGGGCAAGGATGCGAGCGTGGGCGTGCGGGCTACGCAGCACCTTGGCGTAGAGCATTCCACGAAGTTCGATGTCGTCGGTGAAGGCTGGATTGCCCTTCGCCAGACGCACAGCGTCGACCTTCACCTCGGGCCGGCCAACTACCGCCATTTCGGGAACATCACGAGATGGAACGAGTCGCGGCACTGCGTCAGAGGCTGGCGGTGGCACGTCAATCGGATCGAGGTCTACGGGGTC
Organism: Ilumatobacteraceae bacterium; assembly: GCA_040263235.1. Lineage (GTDB taxonomy): Bacteria > Actinomycetota > Acidimicrobiia > Acidimicrobiales > Ilumatobacteraceae > Casp-actino5. Next base: position 6,230 of record JBDQKN010000105.1, on the reverse strand, counting down.
TGATCCGTTGGTGAGCGGAGGCACGACGAGTGGGCCAAAGGCATCCACCGACTCTCCGCGAAGGACGGCTGCTGCCCGGTGAATCGCCTCAACTGGCTTCACATAGGCCGTTTCGCGATCGAGAATGCCCGAGAGCATGTCGCGGATTTGGTCGTCGTTTGGTTCTGGATGTTCGGCGAGCAGAGCCATAGTTCCGAGTACCATCGCGCCAGCCGAATAGCCGGATTGAAAGGCTCCAACGGCAACGAATGCTGCTTGGATCGGATGGAGTTCAGCCACGGTGTTCAGCGACTCGACGGTCGTGACGCTATGTCCGTCGGCCTGTGCAGCAAGCACCACGTCGCTGCTCACCAAACGTCCGTCGAGGAGAACTGCACCGGCTCCGGTCTCGCCGCTGTCGGACCCAAATTTGACGCTGAACATTCCTGCTGAGCGAAGGACCTCGCGCAGCGATTGATGCGGGGTGCACATCGTGGAGTGCGGGCGACCATTGAGTTCGAAGCGGATCGGAATCATGACAACGTCTCCTGGACTCGCCCGGTCAGAATTCTGGCGAGATGCATTCGATATTCGGAACTTCCACGGAAATCTCCGGATGGCTGAAGTTCTTCGATCGATTCGACCGAAGCAAGCAGTCGAGGGTGCTCGGCGACTCCCGTCAGAGCTACTCGGGTCCGACCGTCGAGACGTCTACCGGCGGCCGCAACGATTGGTGTATCCATGGGCGTACGTCCCGTGTGATGCAACACGCTGCTACCGCCGATACGGAACGAGACGCCAACAATGAGACCTCCCGGCTTCTCAAGTTGGGTTTCGAGGTCATTCGTGCGTCCATCAGCAAGGGTGACGGTGCACTCGCTGACCAATAGCGCCGCCAGCACCATGCTGTCGGGGTCGCCACTTGCGACAGTGCCTCCAACGGTTGCGAGGCTCCGAAGCGTCGACGGAAGTTCACGGCGAGCTGCCTCGACGAGAAGCTCATCGCCAACTCCGATCACGGAATCGAGTCGAACCATCGCTCCGAGCACAACCCGGTCTCCGAGGTGGTCGACCGTATCGAGATGGAGGCCCTGCAGGTCAACAGCCTCAAGCGTGCTGGCCACACGATCACTGTTCACCAGCGTTCCACCTGCCAATGGGATCCGATGGGGTTCTGAAAGGAGTTCCATCGCCTCAGTGAGGTCGGTGGGACGGTGGTATGCGGCAACGAGAGGCACCTCGAGAACTTAGCCGAGTCGGCTCGGTATACCGGCTCGCCGAAACAGGTTCCGAGCAGATGAGATCGCCGCGTCAAGAGCCTCCGCGACGTCGACGCTGCGATGGCGCCCGTTGTTGATCAGGTGCTCGCCGCCCACAAGCACATGCCGAATATCGGCCGGCGAGGCATTGAAGACCAGAGCGCTGCTCACTCGGTGAACCGGGGAGATGAAGGGACTCTGGAGGTCCACCACCAACAGGTCGGCTAAGGAGCCAACCGTCACCTGTCCGAATTCGCCCGGAGTGCCAAAGGCATTAGACCCGTGAGCGCACGCCATCTGGAGCGCATCTTCTGGTTGAAGCGCCATGGCGTCGAGTCGGTGCACCTTCTGCAGCAAAACGGTGGCCTTGAGCGCCTCGAACATGTCCTGACGGTTATTCGACCCCGGACCATCGCTCGCTAGCGCGACCGTGATGCCACGGTCGCGCATGTCCACAATCCGTGCAACGCCCGACGCGAGGTACATATTCGAGACTGGACAGTGCACCACGACCGAGCCGCTCGCGGCGATGAGGTCGAGTTCATTGTCATCGAGCCAGACAGAGTGCGCTAGCTGAACGTCGGGTCCTAGAGCGCCGAGAGAGTTGAGCCAGTGAACATGTCGCATCGATCGCTCGTCGATGCTCATCTGCACCTCCTCCCGAGTCTCGGCACAATGAATGTGGGTGCCTCGTCCCCAACTGCGCGCGGCCTTGACGGTCGACTTCATCCCTTCGTCTGAGCATCCCCAAGGAATGAGCGGTGCTAGTTCCACACGGATCCGGCCATTGCTGCGGCCCTCCCACCTGTGCCGCGTGCCTTCGGTTCGACGAATAGCCGTCTCAGCGTCCTCTACTAGCGGATCGTGATAATTCCGATCGGCCCACCCGTGGCCCAAGAGCAGTCGAATGCCGAGTTCATCAGCAGCGCGGCAGACGGCGTCGTCGATCAGATCACCCTCTGATCCTGGATGTACGTACTGGTGATCGATGACGCAGGTCGCGCCACCGAGAAGATTTTCGAGCAACCCGATTCGGGCTGCGTGATAGGCGGTTTCGGCATCGATATGTTCGGCCGCAGGCCATATACACGTCTTCAACCAGTCCAGTAGAGGTTGATCGTCGGCGAGACCACGAAAGAACGTCTGGAACAGGTGGGTATGCGCGTTCGTCATTCCCGGCATGACGGCGCAACCACTGGCATCGATGTGCTCGTCGGCCGATTCAAGAAGGTTGAGCGGCGGGTCACCTGAACCAACTCCGCTGATCACCGAGCCATCGATGTAGATCCAACCCGGATCATGAATTGTTGAATCTCGGTCAACGGTGACGATGGCACCACCAGAGATCAGAGTTGTGGTCATCAGGGTGACCAATGCGCGAACGCATCAATGACTGGCTTCACATCGTCCATCATCGGGTACAAAATGGGACAGGTCACCCCGGCTTCAATGTATTCGGCCACCTTCGCACGGCAGTCCTCTGTTGTCCCGACGGCCATCAGCGACCGAACGAGTTCGTCCGGGATCAGGTGTGCCGCCCGACGGTAATCAGCCTCGGTGGCAGGCCACCCCACTACCTCCTTGACCCGATCGACCAGCTCGGGGTCAGCCCCGCTCGCCTCCATAATGTGCGGTTCGGTTCCGAGGTAGTAGGCCACCAGTGACTTGCCCGTCATCATGGCCTCAGCAGGGTCGTCATCCGAGAGCGAGCAGACGAGCAATTCAGGTCGATCGACGTCGTCGAGGGTGCGGTTTGTCCGGGCCGCTCCGGCAGCCACATGATCTACGGCGGAACGGATGTAGTCGGTTGGCACCACATAGTTCAGAACCACGCCGTCACACACCTCCCCTGTCAACTCGAGCATCTTCGGACCCGTGGCGCCGATATAGATCGGAATGTCTCGCGGTGAACGATCTCCGTAGGCAACGTCTAAGCGCACCCGATCGAGGTGGACAATTTGCCCGTCGTAGGTGACTTCCTCCATGGTGAAGAGGGCTCGGAGCGCCTCGACGTGTTCACGCATGGCTCGAAGTGGAAGACGCCTGTTCTCTCCAACACGGCTGGCGATTGGTTCCCACCATGCCCCGATGCCACACATGACACGACTCTCGCCATCAATGGTTCCTCCGAGTTCCCACATCGTGCTCCACGTCGCTGCGATGACCGCCGGATTTCGTGTCCATATCGGCAGCACCCCTGATCCGATTCGCAAGGATTTGGTTTCGGTGAGCAAGGCGCTCATGAGAACAATGCAATCTCTCGCGAGACGCGTGTCAGCCTGCCATATCTCGCTGAACCCCTGCTGTTCGGCATACTTCGCCATTTCAATCTCATACCGAATTGGATGCTTGTCCTGGAGATAGAGAGCCATGCGTTGGGCCATCGCCCGAGACTAGGCCTGCTGCATCGGGTTCACCCGATGTAGAGGCGTCGCTCGAGAGTCGATCGGGCAACGAGTCGGCCGCCACGCAAGACCAGTCGATCTGCTGGCGCCTCAGCGATCGTCTCTCGAACCGACCCTGAAGGAACGGCAATCAGGTCTGCAACGTCCCCACTTTGTGTTCCCGCCGCGCCACGACCCATGAGGGTTCTGACGTCGAGGCTGACCATGTCGTAGGCCTCCTGAGGTAGGAGGTGTCCGGCCATCACCATCAGCGCAGCGGTCTCGAGAGGGTCGCTGCGACCAACAAGATTGAAGGGGTCCTGTGCGTTGTCTGCCCCTGCGGCGACCGTCACTCCGGCACGCTTGAGCGCAAGAACAGGGGTGAGTCCCCGAGGTGTGGCAACAGGTCGTTCGCGACCCTGGAGGAACAGGTTCGTCTGAGGTAAGGCCACGACGGAGACATCGGACTGTCTGACACGGTCAATCACACGGTCGCGAATTTCTGATGTGACCATCCCAAGACTGACGCAGTGGCTGGCTGACACCCGGGGGGCGCGGTCTGAACATCGAAGCGCCAGGGTCTCGAGAGTGAGAACTGTCGGGTCCAGAGTTTCATCTATGTGGAGGTCCACCGAACGGCCATGTTGTTCCGCTAGGTCGAGAACGAGGTCAATGCATGCTCCGGCATCGGGCTCGAGGTGAGGACATCCGCCGATTGAGTCGACACCGATATCGATCGCCTCATTCAATGCTCCAAGGTTCGTCTCTGAGCCCGGTCCGCTCATCGGCATATGAGTCAGGGCGACGAACTCGATATCCATCGCGTCGCGAAAACGGGCGGCAGCTTGCTGCGCGGCAACAAGATATGAAACCCCTATCCGCCCACCCACGTTGATGTGGCTCCGAACCAGCGTCGTGCCTGCGGTTAACAGCATGGCGAGGCTACGGTCCACACGGGCGACCATCGAATCGTGATCGAACGCACCTGATTGTTCCGCTGCTATCCACGCGTCAATCGCCCCACGAAGGTCACCGGTCGGGTTCGGTGCAACGTCGGCTGTCAGCGCTTTGTCTAAATGGGCGTGAGGCTCAGCGAGTGCCGGAAGCACAAGCCTGCCCCCCACATCGACGACCTCGCACCCAGCGCGCTCTGCTGCTGCGACATCATCGCCGTGGAGCAGACGATCGGTGACGGTCCCCTGTTCATCGATGGCAATCGCACCCGTGGTGCCATCGTCAAACAGAGCATTCACCAAGAGCGTCCGAATCGGAAGAGACATGGTCCGATGTTACGGCCGGCTCTAGATTCATCTCCTATGAGAGACCGACACGAACGCCATTACGAAGATCTGAGTGGCCCGCAGGTGGCCAAGGCGATCAAGCCGAGTTCAATTCTGCTCCTTCCCGTTGGCGCAATAGAACAGCACGGCCCACACCTGCCGATGTCGGTGGATGAGGTCATCGCTACCGAGACCGCTACCGCCCTGACCGCTTCGGTGGGCGATGAGTTTGACGTGTGGCAGCTACCAACCCTGTCGGTGTCGAAATCAAACGAACATGCCTGGAGTCCAGGAACTCTGTGGTTATCGCCAGAGACGATGATGGCTGTCCTGATGGACCTTGGAAGATCGCTGTCGACGACAGGCGCCGAGCGACTCGTACTCTTGAACGGTCATGGTGGGAACACGACGTTGCTCGTGACTGCCTTGAGGGAGCTGCGACTGCGCTTCGGATTTAAGACGTTCCTCACTCATCCCTCTCTGCCGCCCGCCTACGGGGGCACGTCGACCGAGGACGAGTTGGGAATGGGCATCCATGGCGGTCTGAATGAGACCTCGGTCTTCATGCATCTCCGACCCAACTTGGTCGATCTCACAGCAGCGCAACGGCGAGTTCCCGAGGCACTGGCATCCAATCACCACGTCCGATTTGGCGGATCGGTCTCGTTCGGTTGGTTGTCGAATGATTTTCACCCGGATGGCTACATCGGCGACCCAACTGGAGCCTCTGCCGACATGGGCGCCGAACTGTTCAACGGTGCCGTTGCGAAAATGGAGGAACAAATGGCCGAGATCAGCGCATTCGACTTCGGCCGATGACACTCCTTCTGCAAGTCAGCGATCCTCACATCATCGATGTGGGTCGGATCCTCGAAGACCGGGTTGACACTGCAGCGAATCTCAGTGCCGCGATTGGGATGATCGACAGCGCAACTGCCAAGCCGGATCTGCTGCTGCTCACCGGCGACCTCGTGAACAACGGACGTGACTCGGAATACGAGCACCTTGCAGAGCTGCTACGACCGGTGACCATTCGGATGCTCCCGGTGATGGGGAATCATGACGATCGGCAGCTCATGAGGGATTACCTCGACATGCCACCGAATTCAGGATCCGGCGAGGAACCCTGCCATTACGTGGTTGATCTGCAGGAGCAGTGGGGCCCCAGCCGAATCATTGTTTTGGACACCACCGAACCCGGCCGGCATGGCGGCCTTCTGTGCGCCGAACGCCTGAGTTGGCTGGACAATCGGCTGTCTGAGGCCCCCGATCGATCAACGATCGTCGTCCAACACCACCCTCCGATCGAATCAGGGATCGGCTTCATG
>JBDQKN010000104.1:0-7237 GCA_040263235.1 Ilumatobacteraceae bacterium | reverse complement strand
GGTGATAGCTCGCACCGAACTCGATGCACTTCACGACGACCTATATGTTCTTGCCTGTGCGGTCGATGACACGGTGCGTGATCTCAACGCTGGAAGCACACGCCAGACGGCCCACGATCTGAGACAGATGCTCGAATGGCTGCTCGCGGCCGCACAACCGCTTCGAGACCGCGAATTCTCCGCCCCTGACCCCAAGGGCCCAAAAACGTCATGACGTAATTCGCTGCTTGAGTGCGTAGGTCGGGGCGGACCGCCCGCCTGGGAGCAATCGAAGGCCGTTCCGAATCTTCAAGAACGCGTCGTGAGCGGCAGCTGGAACCCTGCCAGTTCGCATCCGATGATCTCGGGCTAACTCAACCGTGTGTGGAGAGCAGTTGGGGGCGCCGATTGGGTCAAAACAAGTGCCGCGAGGCGCGGCTTCGGATTCGACCCACATCAACGCAACGCCCATAATCACCGTTATGTAAAGTTGTAGTACGCAGATGGGAATGCCACATCCCCTCTCTTCCCATTGAGTTGCAACGATTAGCTTGAGTCAGCGGTGAACGCTGACCCTCGATCTCTTCAGTGCTGAGCGAAATCTGTCGATCCATCTCCTGCACCCGATCAGGAGATCAACAATGACATTTCGACTTCACCCCACTTTCAACAAGCGAACCGCCATCCGGTTGGTATCCCTTGGACTCACCCTTGGGGTTCCCCTCACCTTCACTACGGCCACTCCCCTGTTCGCTGCTGAGTTGGTTGGGACTGGACTCGCTCAGGGTTCAACAGGCGAAGCGGTTGCAGCCCTTCAGCGCGCACTCATCGCCAATAACGTCCAGGTCGTTGGTGGCGCAGATGGCGTCTTCGGCTCTAAGACCTTGGAGGCGCTGAACCTCTTCCAGCGAACACATGGTTTGGCCGAGACTGACGCTGTTGATGAAGCATCCGCCATTGCCCTTGGCATGGCGGCCGCTCCAACGGCTGGCCTATCCCGTGGCGCTCGGGGTGACGCCGTTGCTCAGCTTCAGCAGTCTCTGGTCGATGCTGGTTTCACTCCTGCTGGCGGTGTTGACGGCATATTCGGCTCTGGAACCGAGGCAGCTCTTCGGTCATTTCAGTCAGCAGCTGGCATTTCAGTTACCGGATCAGTTGATTCGATGACGGCTGCCCGACTCCTCTCGCCAGCTGCTGCCGCGGTTGAGACTGAGGCAGCCCCGGCCGCCCCGGTAGTTACCGAGGAACTCGCTGCAACTGCTGGTTTGGCCTACGGGGCATGGGGCGACAGTGTCATCGTGATTCAGGAGGCGCTGATCGATGCAGGTGTCGCAATCCGTGGTGGAGCCGATGGACTGTTTGGACGGGCCACTCAGGCTGCTCTCCGAGACTTCCAGTTCTCCTCCGGCATCGAGGCGACAGGAGTTGTCGATGACGCCACAATTCGCGCCCTCTCGACCCGCGAGGTTGAGCAGGCCCAATCCGCTGCTGCAGTGCCTGCGGCCTACGCCCAGCTGGTCGGTCTCCGCCCGGGTGCACTGGGTGACTCGGTTGCAGCGCTGCAGCGGCGACTCCTTGACCTCGGGATCACGGTGCGAGGTGGTGCAGACGGTGTATTCGGCCCCGCTACTGCCCAGTCGCTGAAGGAATTCCAGGCTCAGCGTGGACTCGAGGCGGATGGCGTCGTTAATGACGCAACCGCAGCCGCCCTCGCCTCCTCTGCCGAGTCAACGCCGGTTCCCGCCGCAGCCACCACCACCGGATACGGGGTGTATGGCGAGTCGGGCGAGCGCGTTCGAACCCTCCAGCAGGCAATTGTGGATGCAGGTGTGACCTTGCGTGGGGGCGTTGACGGGGTGTTTGGCACGGCGACGTCTGCTGCGGTGATGAGTGTGCAGCGTCAACACGGCATTCAGGTCACCGGGGTCGTCAACGATGTGACGGCTGGCATTCTTGGTCTCACGACCTCTGCTGCACCCGCCGATTCACCGGTTGCATCGGTTGCCATCTCGGTCTTTCCAGTTCAGGGTGTGTGCGGTTTCACCGATACCTGGCACGATGCTCGGTCTGGTGGGCGCCTTCACCTTGGTGTCGACGTCATTGCAGCGAAGGGCAAATTGCTGTACGCCGTGGCCGATGGGACGATCACCAAGATGTATTGGGACGCCCCCGGCACGCTCGCTGGAAATGGCTTGCGCCTCACAATGGACGACGGCACCTACTTCTTCTACGCTCACCTTGATTCATTTGCCGATGGCATCGCTGAGGGAACAGAAGTGACCGCCGGACAAGTCATCGGAACGGTAGGAGCGACCGGCAACGCTGGAGCTGACCACCTGCACTTTGAAGTGCACCCAGGAGGCGGGGCGGCTGTCAACCCATATCCAATCGTGAAGGCGGTGGACTCATGCCATCTCACGGAGCCGTTGGTGGTGGGTGCGGCACCAGTCGCAGAAGGCTGAGTTGGCGCAGAGCGTAGGCTCCAGATGATGTCGTCAGTTCTCGATATCCAGTTCACCAGCGGCCACTGCGACTGGCAGCGGCTCCTCGACTCCGCTCTGGCGGCTGAAGCGGCTGGATATGGGGCGCTGTGGGTAGTGGACCACCTGGCAGGCCGCTCGATGGGTGGGAATCAGTCGTTTGAGGCATTTACTTGGCTTGGTGCCTTAGCCTCGTCAACGGAGCGCATTGAGCTCGGCGCCTTGGTGGTGAATGCGTGGAACCGTGAGGTGGGTGTCGCAGCTGTCGGCGCTGCAACAGTTGCCGCAATTTCGGGCCGCCCATTTTGGTTTGGCCTGGGGGCGGGAACGTCGCCGAGGAGTTCCTACGCCTGGGAGCAGCAGGTGGTCGGGGCGCGACTGGAGCCGGAACTTGAGCGCCGGCACGATCGAGTTGTCGATCTCCTCGAACTCTCGGAGCGAATGTGGCAGAACCCTGACGACTCGATGCCGACCTTTCTGAGGCCATCGTGTATTCCAAAACGCATCCTGGGAGTGAACAGCGTTCGGTTGGCAGAAATCGCTGGCCGCTTAGCCGACGGAATCAATGTCGCTTGGAATCATGATCGTCGCAACGAATTCCTCGACGCATGTCGCCCCTATGCCGAGGGTAGAGACTTCGTGTGGACGACCTACGTGCCGTGGTTCGACGGTGTGGAGGATCCAGAGCACCCAGAGCGTCGGGCGATGGATGCCGCCGGAATCGACCGCGTCATTGTTCTGCATCTCGAGATTCCACCACTTGAGTTCGCAGTGGTCTAGCCTGACCGTTACATAGGAATCGCCGTGTTCGCCGGTCGGGAGAGTCCACAATGGACGCCGAAGGAGCAACCTCCCCGGAATCTCTCAGGCAAATGGACCGATCGGTGTGGCGACGCTGGAGAGAAGCCTTTGGGCTCGCCAACGGGGAAAGCCGGGCTGACCGGTGAAACTCTCAGGCGCAGGTGACAGCGGGGGACCCACTTTCGAGAGTTGGAGATCCACCATGTCCGTATATTCAGCAGATTCTTCACTGGCCGGATTTACCGGGCGACACATCGGTCCCTCGGGAAGCGACGTTGACACGATGCTTGAGGTCCTCGGTGTTCCGTCGGTTGATGCGCTGATCAAACAAGTCATTCCGGCAGATATCCGTGACGATCATGATCTCGATCTTGGGCCAGCGCTCGACGAGGTAGCGGTCCTCGAAGAGCTGAGGGCCATCGCTGACATGAATCAGGTGATGACCTCGCTGATCGGGATGGGGTATTCAGACACGGTGATGCCGTCGGTGATCCGAAGGAACGTCCTTGAGAATCCTGCGTGGTACACGGCATATACGCCCTACCAACCAGAGATCTCACAGGGTCGACTTGAGGCTCTCATCAACTTCCAAACAATGGTGACTGAACTCACCGGCCTTGGGATAGCGAATGCGTCGCTCCTTGATGAGGCGACGGCGGCTGCCGAGGCGATGACGGTTGCTCGTCGGACAGCCGTGGCCGACGGTTCGGTGTTCTTCGTTCACGAGGACACTCATCCACAGATCATCAATGTGTTGGCGACCCGCAGCGAACCCGTCGGAGTGACGCTGGCGGTTGGATCCGTAGATGATCTGTCCGCCTACGCAGAGGGTGAGGTATTTGGTGTTCTGTTATCGCTGCCAACATCAACCGGTGCGGTGGTCGATTGGCGCGAGGTGATTGAGCGCTCGCAGTCCGCAGGTGCGCGGGTGACAGTAGCAATTGACCCGCTGGCTGCAGTTCTTCTGGTTTCGGCGGGTGACTTGGGGGCAGATATCGCCATTGGATCCGCCCAGAGATTTGGTGTTCCACTGGGATTCGGAGGACCGCACGCGGCGTTCATGGCAGTACGTGAGGATCTGGCGCGTGCGATTCCCGGTCGAATCGTCGGGGTGAGTTCGGACACGGCCGGCCGCCCGGCACTCCGGTTGGCGCTCCAGACTCGGGAGCAGCACATTCGCCGCGAGAAGGCGACCTCGAATATTTGTACGGCACAGGTGCTCCTCGCCAACATCGCTGGGCTGTATGCGTGCTGGCATGGACCAGAGGGTCTGTCTGCGATCGCTGAACGGGTTACTCGTTATGCGCAAATCGCAGCCGAAGCTCTCCGGGTTGCGGGGCTACTCCCCCGTCATCCAATGATCTTCGACACCGTGTGCGTCGACGGTGTTGATGCCGATGCCGTCCTCGCCGCTGCAGCACTCGATGGACTGAATCTTCGTCGAGTTAGTGACACTTCGGTGTCGTTTACCTTCGATGAGACAACCAACGAAGCGGTGTTGGCCAGGGTGCTTGCCGTGTTCGGCGTGGCTGCACCATTCGAGGAACTCAGTGTGGTGTCGCTGCCCGAATCGGTATTGCGTCATGACGAAATTATGAGGCAGGCGCCCTTTCATCGCTATCGCACTGAGCACGAGATGCTTCGATATCTCCGACGGCTCGCGGACCGAGATTTAGCACTTGACCGCACGATGATTCCTCTCGGCTCATGCACCATGAAGTTGAATTCGACAACCGAGATGGAGCCGATCTCGTGGCCGACATTCGCCAACCTCCATCCCTTCTCCCCTGCTGACCAGTCGGCTGGCTACCTCCGGCTCGTTGCAGACCTGGAACGAATGCTCGCTGAGATCACCGGCTATGCGGCTGTCAGTCTTCAGCCGAACGCAGGAAGTCAGGGAGAGTTCGCTGGACTATTGGCTATCAGGGCCTTTCACCGCAGCCGAGGAGAGACAGAGCGAGATGTCTGCCTTATCCCATCCAGTGCGCACGGCACCAACGCTGCCAGTGCAGTGATGGCCGGTATGCGCGTTGTCGTGGTCAGATGCGACGAACGCGGCGACGTTGACCTTGTCGACCTAGAGGCTCGAATCGAAGAGTTCGGCAACAAGCTTGCTGCGATCATGGTGACCTACCCGTCCACCCACGGTGTCTTTGAGCGAGGAATCAGACAAGTATGTGACATGGTGCACCGAGCAGGAGGCCAGGTGTACGTCGATGGGGCCAACCTCAATGCATTGGTCGGGCTTGCTCGACCAGGGACATTCGGAGCCGATGTCAGCCATCTGAATCTTCACAAGACCTTCTGCATTCCACATGGCGGTGGAGGGCCAGGGGTGGGCCCGGTGGCAGTTGCCTCACATCTCGTTCCGTTTCTTCCGTCGCACCCGCTTGACGCAGCAACTGGTGTCGTCGGTCCGGTATCAGCAGCCCCATTTGGCTCAGCAGGGATTCTCCCGATTCCGTGGGTCTACGCACGCATGATGGGTGGCCGTGGATTGCGCCAGGCCACAGAGACCGCAATTTTGGCTGCTAACTACGTAGCAGCGCGTCTCTGCGCTCATTTCCCGATTTTGTATACCGATGAGAACGGGCGGGTGGCTCACGAATGCATTCTCGATATTCGACCTCTGACCAAAGCCTCAGGGGTGACGGTTGACGACGTTGCGAAACGGCTGATCGATCATGGGTTCCACGCGCCAACCGTCTCGTTCCCGGTGGCAGGAACGCTGATGATTGAACCGACCGAGAGCGAGTCTCTGGTAGAACTCGACAGATTCATCCTGGCAATGACCTCGATTCGAGCGGAGATCCAACGTGTCATCGATGGTGAATGGACCATTGAGCACAGCCCATTACGTGCTGCGCCTCACACTGCTGTAGACCTGCTTGGGTCGTGGGACAGGGCCTACTCGAGGGAGCTCGGTGCCTATCCGATTCCTGGACGACACGCAGACAAGTATTTCCCCCCGGTCTCGCGGATCGATGCCGCGGCTGGTGACCGAAATCTCATGTGCACCTGTGAGCCGCTCGAGGTCTACGCCGACTGAAACGGCATGTAGCGTGCGGATATGTCCACCACTGCAGAGGACCGTACCGAACTGATCTCTGAGGTCATCAACGCATTGGCTGGGCCGGTGACGTCGGGTCTTCGCGCTGCCGGTCAGATAAACCAACGTCGCCTCGATGTTCAACAGCACCTTGAGGAATCACTCGGCGAGCTTCGCCGGATGTCGCAGGTTGTGCAGCGACTCGTGAATCTCCTCGACGAGCTCGAAGGTCCGATTCGTGATGCAATTCCACAGGTCACCCGTGCCACCGCAGTGTTGCGTGAGGTTCTAGATCAGGCCCCTGACGACATCGGTACACGTCTTGCATCGACGCTGACCACGCTGAACGGTGTGGTCGAAGGACTCGGACCCATGGCCGTGATGGCCCAGGGCATGTTTGGCCAGCGTGGAACTCCGGCACAGCCTCCATCAGGTCCGGCTCCGTCGGGCTCCCCTCGCCAGCCGAAGTCAGCCCAAACGACATCAACGTCAACGAAGCCTCGAGCCAAGAAGGTCGCCGCTACGACGACCTCGGCGAAGAAGGTCACAGCCAACAAGGTCACAGCCAAGAAGGACTCGGCGAAAAAGGGCACGACCGCAGCGACCCCGGTGAAAAAGAAATCGTCGAAGAAGGCCGCAGCTCCGCGCCGCTGAACTTCGTAGTCAGCGGGTTACGAAGGGCAGGCTCGTGACACGACCCTGGATCCGGCTCCCCCGAATGTCAACCTCCACGTCCACTCCCACCTCAACCTCGGGTGGCAGGAAGGCCATTGCGATTCCGTATCCGAGGGTTGGCGAGAAATTGCCCGAGGTGACAATGCCGATGGCCGTATCACCAAGCACAATGAGCGAACCTTCACGAGGCGGCCGGCGGCCGGCGGTTGACACACCACGCAAGAGACGATGTGGGCCCGACTCCCTCTCCTGC
>JBDQKN010000103.1:0-7258 GCA_040263235.1 Ilumatobacteraceae bacterium | reverse complement strand
GTGCTGCACATGGCAAGCCCCGCGTCGCCACCCGCGTATCTCGCTCGACCACTCGAAACCTTGGCGGTCGGGTCGACGGGCACCGGGAACCTGATCGGTGTCGCGCTCGGTCACGGTGCGCGTTTCTTGTTGGCATCAACCAGCGAGGTCTACGGCGACCCGCTCGAACATCCCCAACGCGAAACCTATTGGGGGAACGTCAACCCGATCGGGGAACGCTCCGTCTACGACGAAGCGAAACGATTCGCTGAAGCACTCACCACCGCCCACCAACGCACGAGTGGCCTTGATGCACGCATCGTTCGGATCTTCAACACCTACGGGCCACGTATGCAACCCGATGACGGCCGTGTCGTCACCAACCTCGTTCACCAGGCACTTAACAACCTGCCGCTCACCCTCTACGGCGACGGCACCCAAACCCGCAGCTTCTGCTACATCGACGACGAAATCAACGGCATCATCGCCCTACTGAACTCAGACGTCACCGAACCGGTCAACATCGGTAACCCCAACGAATTCACGGTCGCCGACCTCGCTGACACCATCCAAACCGTGCTCGGCATCACCTGCGCTATCGAACACCGGCCACTTCCATCCGACGACCCGAAAATCCGGCGCCCCGACATTACCCGAGCTCGAACACTCCTCGGCTGGGAACCTCGCATCCAACTCGTCGACGGCCTCCAGAACATGATCACCTCAATCACTGGGTGAACTGACGCGACTCCCAACAGCCGGTGCCATCGGCCTATGATCCTCTGACGTGCCACGCAGCAGGATCATCCACAACCGGATGGTTCGTTCTCTGCGTCCAGATGTGTTCTCTCAGCGTCGCGACGAACTGCAGAAACTCGTCAAACGCTCCCGAGAGGTCATTCTGCTGGCAGCTGTTACCGGGGTGGTCACCGGATTGGCCGTGCGGCTGTTCGAACTCGCCGTTCACGCCGTGTATCACCGGGTGGTCGAAGCGCCGCTGTGGGTTGGCGCTCTTGCGCCCGTGGCCGGTCTGATCGTCGCTGCCACCGTGTTGCGAACGGTCGGCGGTGGTGTGACCCCGTCGACCTCAGATGAATACCTCCACGCGTTTCACGACTCGAATTACCGACTTGGGGCGCGCGCCCTGATGGCGAGAATCGTTGCATCGATTGCAACCCTTGGATCTGGTGGGGCGCTCGGCCTTGAAGGACCATCGCTGTATGGCGGTTCGGCGCTTGGGGCGCAGATACAGCGGAGGCTCAAGGGGCGTTTTCGGGGAAGCGACTATCGAACTCTGCTCGTGGCTGGAGCCGCAGCAGGTGTTGCGGCCATCTTCAAAGCACCAGCGACCGGAGCGATCTTTGCCCTCGAGGTTCCGTATCGCGATGACCTTGCACGTCGCAGTCTGCTGCCAGCGCTCGTAGCGAGTGCCTCCGGATATTTCACCTTTGTGTCGTTGAGTGACACAGCACCGTTGCTGTCCGCAACCGTGATTCCGATTCCGCAGTTCGAACTCCGTGATCTGTTCGGCGCGTTGGCCATCGGCGTCGCGTGTGCGATCGGAGCTCGAGCGTTCGCCAAGTTGATTCGAGTGGCCAAAGGGCTTGCAGTTCGCTCATTCCCCATCAGACTGGTGATCGCCTCGCTGACGATGGTTGGTCTCTTTCTTCTCTCACATGAGTTGACCGGTCGCAGCCTCAGCATCGGAGCCGGATACGAGGTATTGACTGAGTGGTTGTTCATCGAGGCCGACATCGCTGTCTGGCTGTTGATCTCGGTCTTTGTCATCCGGTCGGTGGCCTCGGCTGCAACCGTTGTTGGTGGTGGCGTCGGCGGGGTGTTCGTCCCGCTGGTGGTGGGAGGGGCGATCGTCGGCCGTGCAGTCGGTGAGGTCATTCACCCTGAACGGTTCACTCTCTACACCTTGATCGGCATCGCTGCATTCCTTGGAGCCGGATATCGAGTTCCACTCGCGGCAGTGATGTTCGTTGCTGAGACGACCGGACGTCCGAACTTCATCGTGCCGGCGCTGTTCGCCGCTGTTGCAGCTGATCTGGTGATGGGCGATCAGTCGATCACGAGCTATCAGCGCTCTCCGGGGCAACTTGGCGGACAGAAGGCCTGACCCGACCGAGTCGGGACTCTTGGATGCCGACTGTCAGACTCTCCCCATGGGGATAAGCGAGGGATCAATGGTGGATGTCACGGCGCAGATGCAGGGCACCGTTGTCATCTGGGAGATTGCTGTTGGTGACCAGGTTCGTGAGGGCCAGGTGCTCGGACTGCTCGAGTCGATGAAGTTGCACCACGACATCACCGCACCGTCATCGGGGCTCGTCTCGTCGATCGCGGTTGCGGCTGGTGGAACGGTCCGACCCGGCGATGTGCTCATTGCGATTGACCCGGCAAGGTCGACCGAGGTGAGCCCAGCCGACCACGAGATCGTCGCCGTGGCCGCCTCGCCGGTGGGGCTTGATCGCCCTGATCTGGCTGAGGTTGTTGAACGGCATCATGTTGGTACCGATGCTGCCCGTCCTGATGCCGTTGATCGGCGGCGCCGTCGTGGTCGACGAACAGCACGAGAAAATGTTGAAGACCTCATCGATGAGGGCTCGCTAGTGGAGTACGGGCCATTGGTCGTTGCAGCCCAGCGCAAGCGCCGTGACCTCTCCGATCTCGTCTCGAATACACCTGCTGACGGCCTGGTGGGGGGTATCGCCTCGGTGAACGGTGACCTGTTCACCGGCAGGGAAGCTCAGTGCGTCGTGATGTCATACGACTACACGGTCCTAGCTGGGACACAGGGTCATCAGAACCACCGGAAGAAGGACCGGCTCTTCGAACTCGCCGAGCAACTCAGACTGCCGGTCGTGTTCTTCACCGAGGGCGGTGGAGGTCGTCCGGGCGATACCGACACCGGTGGGGTGACAGGCCTTGACTGTCTGGCATTTCTCTGGTGGGGCCAACTCTCAGGAACTGTTCCGATGGTCGGAATCAACGCCGGCTATTGCTTCGCGGGCAATGCTGCGATTCTCGGCTGCTGTGATGTGGTGATCGCCACCCGAGATTCCAATATCGGTATGGGAGGTCCCGCGATGATCGAGGGTGGTGGGCTCGGAATCTATGAACCCACCGAGATCGGCCCCGTATCGGTGCAGAGCGCAAACGGTGTGATCGACATCCTTGTTGAGGACGAGGCCGAAGCGGTGGCAGTTGCCCGGCAATACTTGTCGTACTTCCAAGGAACGATCGAGGAGTGGGAGTGCGGTGACCCAGAGGCCCTTCGGGATGTCGTACCCGTCGATCGCCTCCGTGCTTACGACGTTCGTCGGGCTATCGAAGGGATCTTCGACTCGGGCAGCATCCTCGAACTCCGCCGAGACTTCGGTGTTGGGATGATCACGGCCTTCGCGAGAATCGAGGGAAGGCCTGTCGGGGTGATTGCGAACAACCCTGCTCACCTCGCTGGGGCGATTGATTCCGACGGGGCTGATAAGGCTGCGCGGTTCATGCAACTCTGCGACGCTCATCACATTCCGATCGTCACACTGGTCGACACCCCAGGGATGATGGTTGGTCCAGATGTCGAACAGACGGCGCTTGTTCGCCACTGCAGTCGCCTGTTCGTGACGGGGGCAAACCTCTCGGTCCCGGTGGTCTCACTCGTACTGAGGAAGAGCTACGGGCTCGGTGCTCAGGCGATGATGGGAGGAAGCACCAAAGCTCCACTCGCCTGTCTCGCATGGCCAACCGGCGAGTTCGGCGGCATGGGGCTCGAGGGCTACGTGCGCCTCGGATACCGCAAGGAGCTTGAGGCAGCGGGCTCTCCCGAGGAGTCAGATCGCTTGTTCACTGAGTTGGTCGACCGGCTCTATGAGCACGGAAAGGCGCTCAGCATTGCGACTTGGTTCGAGATCGATGACGTTATCGATCCAGCCGACTCTCGCCGGTGGATCTCGACACTGTTGAGATCGGCGCCCGAGCCGGATCGGTCAACGCCGAACCGGCCACAGGTCGACACCTGGTGAGGAGGGGCCGGCAGCGGCTGAGATCAGTGTTGGAAGACGAAGTTCGACTGCTTGACCGAACCCATGGTTGCCGATGAGGCGACCGAATAGCGATGGCCTGGATACAGCACCACGTCATCGGGAACGGTGTGGAGCATCCGGAGACTTTGAGCCATGGCAGCCGGGTCGGATCCGGGAAGGTCGGTTCTCCCGCAGCCATCGAGGAAGAGGGTGTCCCCGGCAACCAGCCGACCTTCAACGAGGAAACATTGGCTGCCCGGTGTGTGACCGGGGGTGTGCAGAAGGGTGATATCGACGGAGCCGACGGAGAGGACGTCACCGGGGGCATGCGCGACGAGATCGGTGCCGGAGACGCCTGCAGTGCGTTCCATCCACGGGACTTCCTCTGCCTGCACATGGATAGGGCACGACACATGCCCGAGGAGTGCTGCAACGCCTTCGATCTGATGGCCCATGATCGATCCGCCGACATGGTCGGCGTGGTAGTGGCTCGCGAGCACCCCGGTCACCGTCATTGCGTCTTCGGCAACCACGTCGATGAGGTCGCTCACGCACCAGGCAGGATCGACAAGAACGCACTCACCAGTGGAGCGATCTCCAATTGCGTACGCGAAGTTCACCATCTGCGTAGCGAACTGATCGCCAACAGCGAAGTCCCTGCCTGCGAGTAGTTGTCGAAAGTAGAGGCGGTCGTCGGCCATGTTCCGAGCGTACGCTGATCGGCGTGCAGCACGATCTTTTAAGTGATAACACGAGCCGCTCGGACACGGTTCGTTATGGCGTGATCGGTACCGGGATGATGGGCGTCGAGCACATCGAGAACATCGCCCATCTTGATGGCGCGGTGGTGACCGCTGTTTCCGATCCGGTGGCTGAGCGACGATCGATTGGCTCGGCCTCAGTCACATCATTCGGTGGCGTCGCTCCAGTCGAGTTCTCGAATCATCGCGAACTCCTCGACTCTGGGTTGGTCGATGCCGTGGTGATCGCCTCGCCGAATATGACCCATGCGAGCGTGCTCGACGACGTTCTCGAGTCCGATGTGCATCTCTTGGTGGAGAAGCCGTTGTGCACCACCGTTGCCGATTGTCGCCGGGTGGTCGAGGCTGCCGCGTCTGGCCCGTCCGATCGAGTGGTGTGGATGGGGCTCGAGTACCGGTACATGCCACCGACAACGGCCCTGTTGGCAGAGGTGCGGTCGGGGGTGATTGGCGATGTGAAGATGGTCGCGATTCGCGAACACCGATTCCCATTCCTTGTCAAGGTCGGCAACTGGAATCGATTCACGCGGAACACCGGTGGCACTCTCGTCGAGAAGTGTTGCCATTTCTTTGACCTGATGCGACTCGCTGCCGATGCTGACCCAGTTCGGGTCATGGCCTCGGGCGGGCAGGATGTGAACCATCTCGATGAGGTGTACGACGGTGAGGTTCCAGACATTCTCGACAACGCCTACGTGATCGTCGAGTTTGCCAACGGTGTCCGGGGCATGCTCGATCTCTGCATGTTCGCCGAGGCGAGCGTCAATGAGCAAGAGATCGCAGTTACAGGCGATGCCGGCAAGGTCGAGGCTCTGGTAACGCAGTCGGTGCTTCGGGTTGGTCGACGAGCCGATGGACTCCACGTTGTTGACGAACGTCCGATTGTGGCTGACGGGGTGAGACATGTCGGCCTCCACCACGGTGCCAGTTATCTCGAACATGTCGATTTCCTCGACGCCGTCCGTTCTGGGCGGCCTGCATCGGTCACCCTCCAAGATGGGCTGTGGTCTGTGGCGATGGGAGCTGCAGCGCATCGATCGATCGAGAGCGGTCGGCCAGTGATGATCAGCGAGGTATTGGCCGATGGGTGAGTTGTTGACGTCGCTTGAGCCAGGGCAGATGATCGTGGTCGGGGGCGACCAGGTGCTTCGCGTTGACGCTGAGCTTGCAGCAGCATTCGCTCCCGGTGACCGTCTCCTAGTCGCCGATGAATCGCTATTGCACGTGCCATCACACGAATTCGAGGTTGCCCGGTCGGCAATCGATTCAGCCACGGCAGCATTCGCTGAGTTGTCATCGTGCTCAGACGGGCAGATCGACGAGTTCTTCAACGGCTTCGCTCAACGGCTGGCTGATGCGACCATTGCGGCTGAACTCATCGAGGCCAATCGTCGCGACGTGGAGCAGGCTCGTCAGCGCGGGCGTTCGACGACCCGTCTGGCGCTCGACCAAGCCATGTTGGCTGACATGATTGCGGGACTTGAGATGTGGCGCGACCTTCCGGGGAGTCGTGACGCTGTCGTGAGTTCAGTGGACCATCCCGGATGGGCGATCGAGGTGCGGCGCGCTCCGCTCGGCGTTGTGGGATTCGTGTTTGAGGGCCGCCCAAACGTCTTCGCAGATGCGGCGGGTGTGGTTCGAACCGGCAACTGCGCTGTCTTGCGAATCGGGTCTGACGCTCTCAGCACTGCGCGCGCGATTGTCGAACATGCACTCGACCCAGCTCTCGCAGCTGCTGGGCTCCCCGGTGGAACGATCTCTCTTGTTGACTCGGCAGCCCATGCCGCCGGCTGGGCGTTATTCGCAGATCGCCGTTTGTCACTTGCCGTGGCTCGAGGCTCTGGGTCTGCTGTCGCCCAACTCGGATCAATTGCCCGCGCCGCGGGTGTCCCAGCGAGCCTTCATGGGACTGGTGGGGCCTGGATGATCGTTGGTCCTGATGCGATCGAGGCTCGTCTTGAGTCGGTGGTGAGGGTCTCGCTTGATCGGAAGGTCTGCAACACGCTCAACGTCTGTTGCGTTCCAAGAGCAGCAGCTGATCGCTTGCTCCCTGGAGTCCTGCGCGGGGCTAGTGCAGCAGGACATGAGCGCGAAACGACGACCGTGATCCATATGGACGACGAGGTTGAGTTGTTTGCTCGTCAATTGGGATATGCGGATTCGGTCGAGGTGGTGAGTCTTGGAGATACCGGTCTCGGCACGGAGTGGGAGTGGGAGGACCGGCCTGAGTTCACCTTGATTCTGGTGGATGACGTCGCCGAGGCCATTGATCTCTGCAACGACCACAGTTCACACTTCGTGGTGTCGGTCATCTCGCCCAACGATGACCTTGTCGAGACCGTCTACCGGGGCGTTGACGCGCCGTTTGTCGGCGATGGCTTCACCCGTTGGGTTGATGGCCAGTACGCCCTTGGTGAGCCCGAGTTGGGACTATCGAATTGGGAGCATGGTCGACTCCTCGGACGCGGAGGGGTGTTGAGCGGGGCATCG
>JBDQKN010000102.1:0-7296 GCA_040263235.1 Ilumatobacteraceae bacterium | reverse complement strand
GCCGTCTCACACTGTCGCTGATACCTGCGGGCATTCCCGCAGGTAGGCGGAACAAGTTGAAAATCCGTGTCCAGAGAATCGCGAGTTTCGGCAGCGGTCGGCCTCATGTCCACCATGACCGACAACAGACTCCCTCCGCCCACGATGAGCAACACGTCTCGGCCTTCGCCGCCGGGCCACTGGCGTTTCACCATCCTCCTCGGAAGCGCACTGTCGGTGAGCGCAGTTGCCGTTGGCTGGCTCATCGAGGATTCGCTCACCGCTTCTTCCCGCGCCCTGTATCTCCTTGCCGTGTCTACAATTGGAGCGGGCGTGTCGGCGATGAGAACCCATTGGGACCGGTCCGGCTCATGATCGTTCCGTTGGGCATGACACGATCGGGGGATGACGTCACCATCGCACCGGCAAGTACTCCTCATCCATGGTGCGTGGCACGGAGCATGGTCATGGGCCGGGCTTCAGTACCACCTCGACATGCTCGGAGTGCCCTCTCATGCCATCGATCTTCCCGGCCACGGCGCGGATAGCTTCCCTCTCGGCGACGTTCAGGGTGACGCGCGAGCAGTAGTAAACGCACTCGAATCGATCGGCCCCGACACCGTGCTCGTCGGACATTCATACGGCGGGGCGGTCATCACACAAGCTGCTTCGATGACCGACACCGTCTCCCATCTCGTGTACATCGCCGCATTTGCTCTCGATGACGGAGAGAGCGTCAATGGATTCCTACGAGCAGCTCCCCGCCACCACGTCGAATTAGCAACGATTATGCGAGCGGACCCCGATGGTGCAACCACCACTCTTGATCCAGAAGGCGCAGGATCGCTGTTCTACGCAGAGGCCACCTCTGCCTATCGGCATGCGATGGTGGCTCGACTGTCAGGCCAATCGATCGCAAGTATGACTACGCCGATCTCGGGCTCCCCACGCGAGAGCATCTCGTCGACCTACATCAAGTGTTCCAGAGACCGCGCAGTCCATCCCGAACATCAGCAGATCATGGCCGACCGTTGCAGCAACATGATCGAACTCGATTCGGACCACTCCCCGTTCATCGACGATCCGGCAGGTGTGGCTCGACTCATCTCCGAGATCGCGGCGACTCCGTGAAGGTTCGAATCGGACTCGGCCTCGGCACTCGAACCAACGTTGGTTCTGGAGTGTTTGAGACGATCGTCGACCGTCTTGAACACCATCACGCAGATTCGCTCTGGCTTTCTGAGCGAATAAACGGCCCGGCCCCCGACCCGCTGATCGCACTCGCTCTAGCCGCCGGCCGCTCCAACCAACTCAAGCTCGGAACGAGCGTCCTCGTCATCCCAGGTCGAAATCCAGTCGTCCTCGCCAAGTCTCTCGCCACCCTCGCTCAACTCTCTGGCGGACGACTACTCCCAGCCTTGGGCCTTGGGGCAGTCGACCCGATCGAACAGCAGGCCTTCGGCGTGGAGCGAGCCGAGCGCGGACGGATTTTCGACGAGATGATCGAGGTCATGCGCGCCTGTTGGACGGGCGAACCCGTCGCTTACGAGGGTCAGTACTTTCAGGTGAGTGGTGTTCGGGTTCGCCCTGTCCCGCCCCGCCTCGACGTTTGGCTCGGGGGGATCTCGCCCGCTGAACTGAGACGGGTCGGCCGTCACGGTGATGGTTGGCTGCCATCGTTCATCACCCCGAGCGATGCTGAACGTGGGCGGCTTGCAATTGAGACTGAGTGTGCCGAACGCGGCCGAATAATCGAGGACGACCACTACGGGGTCCTCATCCCCTACCGTTCAACTGGCGCGCCAATCCCTGAGCATCTACTCGCCACATTGTCAAAGCGCCGACCCGATCTTGACGATCCCTCGGTACTCGTACCCGACCTTGAGGAAGGACTCGGTCGCCTGATCGAAGAATTCGTCGCCGTCGGAACAACAAAATTCGTTGTCTTGCCCATCGATGAGCCCGGGACCCCTGACTCGTGGACCGACCACATCGATCGCCTTGCCACGACGGTGTTTCCCCTCGAGCGAGAGACCACATGAGCCAACGCCAGGCAGCCACGGTCGGCGTCGATGACGCACTCTTCGTGCGCCTCGATGACCACGCAGTGGCTGCGACCGACTGGGCGCGCGGCCCATGGGACCCGAACCACTGTCACGGAGCGCCGCCGTCGGCGCTACTGGTACGCGCTGTCGAGAACCTTCAAGATGGGGTGTGGCAACTCTCGCGGATCACTATCGAGTTGCAGCGTCCGGTACCTATCGAACAACCGATCGAGATCAACACTGAGGTGGAACGACCGGGTTCGCGCATCTCGATAGTCGGAGCGACCCTGTCTGTTGGTAGCACTGTTGTTGCCCGAGCTCGCGCCCTCCGGATGCGGTGTTCCGAATCGTCGCCGCCGGGAGTCGAGCACCAAGTCGCCCCACTGCCGAGTTCGGCAGCGAACTCATTGCCGATGTCTCCGTCGTTCATGACTGATGAGCGGGCCTACGCCACCGACGCGTGCGACTTCCGATTCGCATCCGGTTCGTGGTCAACGCCGGGTGCTGCCGATGTCTGGATCCAACTGCGAGTTCCCCTCTTGGCCGGCGAGGCCATCTCCCCGGTTCAACGAGTGGCTGCCGCAGCAGACTTCGGCAACGGTGTATCGGCGGGTGTCGATCATCTGGACTGGCTCTACATCAATCCAGACCTGACGATCCACCTTGCCCGGCCGCCACACGGGACATGGATCGGCTTGAGTGCGCGAAGCGAATATGGCGATATCGGCGCCGGAGTCGCCTGTTCCCACCTCCACGATGAGGCAGGTCCGATCGGAATGTCGGCGCAGAGTCTCCTCGTCGAACCCAGGTGAGTTCAAGGGCGGCGCGTCGCGGCAATAGCCGAGATGGCAACAAGGCTCTCGGGGTCGCGCAGCGCGTCACGACTCGCAACTGAATCAGCGCTCGCCCCACGGAGAATCCGTTTGACCGGAAGTTCGAGCTTCTTGCCGCTCAACGTGGTTGGAATCACATCGATGACGTGCACCTCGTCGGGCACATGACGAGGTGAGAGTTCGCTCCTCAGCGCCGACCGGATCTCAGCGCTCGGGTTATCGACTGCCGAGTCATCGAGGGCAACGAAGAGGACCAGCACCCCCGGGTCTGTCGGGTCATCATCTTCAAGATGAACCACGAGAGAGTCGACGACATGTTCAACCGCCTCAACCACCCGGTAAATCTCTGCGGTTCCAACGCGGATACCCCCTCTATTGAGCGTGGCGTCGCTTCGGCCCGAAATCACACACGTTCCCCGATCGGTGATGGTCACCCAGTCGCCGTGACGCCACACCCCTGGGAAATGATCGAAGTAGGCAGCATGAAAGCGAGACCCGTCATCATCGCCCCAGAATCCAACGGGCATCGATGGCATCGGCCTTGTGACGACCAGTTCGCCCTGCTCACCGATTCGACCAACCCCATCCTCGGACCAAGACTCGACAGCACAACCGAGATATCGAGTCGGGATCTCTCCAGCCCAGACCGGAGTCAACGGGTTCCCTCCGACAAATGCCGAACAGATATCCGTCCCTCCACTGATGGGCGAAATCATGACCTCAGCTGAAACAGACTTTGAGATCCATGCGAAGGCATCAGCTGGCAACGGTGCGCCGGTTGCGCCAACTGCTCTCAAGGCACTCAGGTCGTAATCGTTTCCCGGCTCAAGAGCCTCGCGTCGACAGGCACTGAACCATGGCGACCCAGCGCCGAACCACGTGATCCGTTCATCTGCGACCATCCGCCAGAGGGTGCCCGGGCCGTCCGATGCAGGATCACCGTCGTACAGCACTAGAGATGCGCCGACCAGGAGCCCAGAAACGAGATAGTTCCACATCATCCATCCCGTGGTGGTGAACCAATGGAAGCGGTCACCCGGGCCCATGTCGCCGTGGAGCCCTAGGGCTTTCAGGTGCTCAACCAGGATCAACCCATGCCCGTGCACAATGGCCTTTGGGAGGCCCGTCGTGCCCGACGAATAGAGCACGTAGAGCGGATGGTCGACCGGCACGGGCTCAAATTCGAGCACCGCGGAGGCTGTCCCAATGTGCTCCCATGCAAGAATCTCCTCGTCAGCCGGCCTTGCCACACCCAGATGGGTTACCAACACCGTGGATGTCACCGTTGGAAGTCCGGCTCTCAGACGTTCAATTTCATCGGTCCGATCAATGTCGTGGCGCCCGTATCGATAGCCGTCCACCACAATGAGCACCGTTGGTTCCACTTGGGAGAACCGGTCGAGCACCGCACCGACTCCGAACTCGGGAGCGCACGATGTCCATACGGCTCCGAGGCTCGCTGTGGCAAGGAACGCGACGACAGCCTCTGGGATATTCGGTAGGTATGCAGCGACTCGATCTCCGCGCCGAACCCCCAAGTCGATGAGTCCACTCCTCACTCGGGCAACCTCGGCCCTCAAACCCACCGAATCGAGTGATACCCGTTGACGGCTCTGGGAGAGACCGATCACCGCATCGCCAGTCTCGGGCAGGTTCGCCAGTGCCCGTTCGGCGTAGTTCAGCTGGGCTCCACTGAACCACTTCGCTCCGGGCATCGCATCAACTTCCAGGACCCGATCGAAGCCCGAAACCTGATCGATTCCGAAATAGCGCCAGACCTCAGCCCAGAACGACTCAAGCCCCTCACCAACCGACCATTCCCACAATTCGTCGTAATCGGCGAACGGTTGCCCCCGACTTGCACCGCAGGACTGCATGAAGTCGGCGATCCGCCGTGACGATGCTGTCGGAGACGGCTCCCACAGCTTCAAAGGGGCATCTGTTCCAGTCACGGATGGATTGTCGCAGAGTGCGGGCCGTTCCGACACAAGCGGCCCGATCGAGAATCGATACCCTCGCCGGATGGGCAGCACCATCAATTTTCCGGCCAATGGTTCAGAGGCACAGGGCTACCTCGCTACGCCATCATCGGGGTCGGGGCTCGGTGTGATCGTTGTCCAGGAATGGTGGGGCCTCGACTCGGGGATCATCACCATCTGCGACGGGCTAGCAGAAGCCGGATTCGTTGCTCTTGCTCCTGACCTGTACCACGGCGAACTTGCCGGTCACACGGAGATGGACAAGGCGGGGGAACTGATGAATTCGCTACCCATGGCCCGGGCTGCCGCCGATATGAGCAGTGCCGTTGACTTCCTCGCTGACCATGAGTCGGTTGAGGGGCAAGGGATCGGTGTCATCGGATTCTGCATGGGCGGCATGTTGACATTTGTGCTGGCTGCCGAGCGCCCGGACCGTATTCGTGCCGCTGTTCCGTTCTACGGCTTTCCTTCCGGAGATGCACAACCCGACTACGCCGCAATCAGCGCCGTCATTAGGGGCCACATGGCCGAAACCGATGGATTCTTCCCACCCGAACAGGCCACCGCTCTCGAAGCCCATCTTCGATCAGTTGGAGTGGACGCGACGCTCACGGTGCATCCTTCCACCGGGCATGCGTTCATGGCCCCCCATAACGCCCTTGGGACCCAAGATGCTGATCTCGCGAATCGAATCTGGCCCGAGGTGCACGAATTCCTGAGATCAGCACTCAGCTGATCTCATCGCGCTTCCAACAGCCTGCGAGGTGATCGTTGGCAAGTCCCATCGATTGGGCCATGGCGTACATGGTGGTTGGACCAACGAACCGCCATCCTCGTCGACGAAGGTCGGCTGCCAACGCGGCTGATGTCGCCGTGACAGCAGCCACTTCCGCCAGCGTTCTCGGAGCGGGACTGGGCGGCTCTCGAAATTGGTTGAAAAATGCCCCGAGAGAACCAAACTCTTCAATCATCACCAGTGCGAGGTGGGCATTCGAGATCACGGCGCGGATCTTGCCCTCATGCCGAATGATCCCTGGGTTGCCGAGGAGTGCCGCAACGTCGCTCTCCCCGAATGCAGCAACCACCGATGGTTCAAATTCTGCAAAGGCGACTCGGAAATTCTCCCGTCTGCGCAGAATCGTCAGCCAGGACAGGCCCGCTTGGAAACCCTCCAGCGACACCTTCTCGAACCATTCAATATCGTGCGTCGGGCCACGTCCCCACTCGACGTCGTGATAGGCGCGATAGTCGGCATGAGGTTCACACCACCCGCACCTACTCAGCCCGTCCGGCCCGACGACCAGATCAGTCATCGTCCGGGAGTCGTTCAACGTCGAAGTCACCAGCCGTCAATCGGAGGTGGCGGAGTGCACGGTTGACAGCGTCAACTCTTAGACGATCAAGTGGGATGGATCGAAAGACTTCGTTGAGGTCGACCGTGGCTGCATCAACCAACTGACGGCCACGCGGCTCTATCGCCACCAAGACTCGCCTGAGATCCTCACTGGTGCGACGACGAGACACAAGGCCATCCCTCTCGAGTCTGTTCACCGCGCTGGTCACGCTTGCTGGGTGAACCTGGAGGCGGCGGCCAACGACACCCATCGGCAACACACCGGCTTTCGAAAATGCAAGGAGCCGAAGCAACTCAAATCGGGCGAATGACAACCCGTGTGGACGAAGCCGCGTGTCAACCTCTGCGGATAGCAACTGTTGGGCCCGCATCACCGAGGTCACGAAGGCCATTCCCGGTGCTGCATCGTCCCACCCAGAGGAACACCAGTTCTCAACGGCCGACTGAATCGGATCACGTCGCTCCCCAGTCACAGCAGCGCAGACTAACCGGGTGGCAGATAGTTGGAAATCAAACTAATCTTCCACCATGGCATCTGAGCAGCCGACACCTCGTGAAATCTGGGAGGCCGAATTCGGCGCCTCCCGTATCCGGGACAACGACTACACCACCCTGTCTGGCATCCCACTCGACCCGGTCTACGGACCCGACGAGGAGGGCTTCCCCGGTCAGTTCCCGTACACCCGGGGCCCCTACGCCTCGATGTACCGCTCCAAATTGTGGACAATGCGGATGTTCGCAGGTTTCGGCACTGCCGACGACACGAATTGGCGTTTCAAAGAGATCATCCGTTCTGGAGGAACTGGACTCTCAACGGCATTCGACATGCCGACATTGCTCGGCCTCGACTCCGACAACCCAATGTCACTCGGCGAGGTCGGCCGATGTGGGGTCGCGGTCGACTCCCTCCAAGACATGGAGGACCTCTACGCCGGCATCGATCTGTCGACGGTCACCACCTCGATGACGATCAATTCCCCGGCAGCGCCAATCCTGGCTATGTTCATCGCCCAGGCCGAGAAGGCCGGGGTGCCACGAGCCCAACTCGGTGGAACACTGCAGAACGACATCTTGAAGGAATATCAAGCTCAGAAGGAGTTCGTGTT